>JAQGMP010000055.1 GCA_028292285.1 Variovorax sp.
CGATCCGCTTGCCGGCGGCCGTCAACGGCATCGTCGGCTTGCGGCCGAGCTACGGGCGCGTCAGTAACCACGGTGTGATTCCGCTCGCATGGAGCATGGACACGGTCGGCCCGATGGCGCGCACGGTTGAAGATTGCGCGTTGATGTTCGGCACGATGGCCGGCTTCGACGTCAGGGATGCCGGCAGCGCGGGGCGCGCCTGCGACGACTACATGCACGCGCTCGCGGGCGGCTGCAAGGGATTGCGCATCGGCATCGTGCCGGGCTACTTTTTCGAGCACTTGCAGGCGCCGGTGCGCGAAGGCGTCAAGGCGGCGCTCGCCACCTTCGTCGACATGGGGGCGCAGCTGGTCGATGTCGACATCCTCAACATTCACGGCAACATTTCGGCGCAACTCACCATCGAATCGGCCGAGCCCAGTACTTATCACCAGCGCAACCTGCGAGAGCGGCCGGAAGACTACGGCGACGATGTGCGCACGCTGCTCGAAGTCGGCGAAATGCTGCTGGCGACGCACTACCTGCAGGCGCAGCGCTACCGCAGCTTGCTGCGCAGCGAGTTCATCGAAGCGTTCCGCTCGGTCGACGTTTTTATCTGCCCGACGCTGCCGTTCACCGCCACGCGCATGGGCGAAACGACGGTCGAGATCGAGGCGGGGCAGCCCGAAGACATGCTCTCCGCCATCATGCAATTCACCGGCATCGCGAGTTTGACGGGCCTGCCGGCGCTGAACGTGCCGTGCGGCTTCGACCCCGACGGCATGCCGATGGGCATGCAGATCATCGGGCGTCCGTTCGACGAGGCCACGCTGCTGCGTGCCGGCCACGCCTTTCAGCGCGCCACGCGATTCCACGAGCGCGCGCCGGTGCTCGCATGACGCCCGAGGAATATTCGAAGCTGGCGGTATCAGCACATCCGATGGCGGCACGGGACAAGCGGTGCGCGCCCTCGGTGCCTAAAGTGATTGCACTGACTTGCCGCTGACCCCCGATCCGATTCACCTCGCACTGCACACCATGGCCACCAAAGATCTGCACTACCTCGAATTACTCGACGTCGCCAAACTCGTCCAGTCGAAAGAGCTGTCGTCCGTGGAAGCCACCCAGGCCCAGCTCGACCGCATCGGCGAACTCGATGGCGCGCTGAAAAGCTACGTCACCGTCATGGCCGACAGTGCGCTGGCCGATGCCAGGACAGCCGACGCAGAAATCGCCGCCGCCAAGCCCCGGGGGCTGCTGCACGGCGTGCCCATCGCGGTCAAGGATCTGTGCTGGACGAAGGGCGTCAAGACGGCGGCCGGCATGACGATCTACGAAGACTTCGTGCCCACGGTCGACGGCACGGTCGTCAAGAAGTTGCGCGAGGCCGGCGCGGTGATTCTCGGCAAGCTGCAAATGACCGAGAGCGCCTACGCGGACCACCATCCGTCGATCTCCCCGCCGATCAATCCATGGAACGCGGCGCACTGGACCGGTGTCTCGTCCAGCGGCTCGGGCGTCGCGACCGCGGCGGGCCTTTGCTACGGCTCGCTCGGCACCGACACCGGCGGCTCCATCCGCTTTCCATCGGCCGCCAACGGCCTCACAGGCCTCAAACCGACGTGGGGCCGCGTGAGCCGCTACGGTGCCTTCGAGTTGGCTGCCACGCTCGACCACATCGGCCCGATGACGCGCAGTGCGGCCGACGCCGGCGCGATGCTGGGCGTGATCGCCGGTGCCGACGTCGACGACCCGACGGCCAGCCTGCTGCCGGTGCCCAACTACGTGGCGGAGATGACGCAAGGCATCAAGGGACTCCGCGTGGGCATCGACAGCAAGTGGACCAGCGATGGCGTCGACGAGCCGACGAAGCAGGTGCTGGCCGCGGCCGTCGCGGCCGTGAAGGCGCTTGGTGGCGAGATTCGCGAGGTGAGCTTTCCCGATCCGGCGCAGGCCATCGAAGACTGGTTCCCGCTGTGCGGCATGGAGGCCGCGGTGGTGCACGAAAAAACCTATGTGGAGCACAAGGCCGAATACGGCCCCGGCCTGGCCAGCATCATCGAACTCGGCCTGGCGCAAAAGGGCACCGACTACCAGAAGATCGTGCTGCACCGGCTCGACTTCGCCGGCCGCGTGAAGGCGATGTTCGAAGACATCGACCTGCTGCTGGTGCCTGCCACCGGCATCGCTTCGCCGACCGTGGACCGCATGGCGCAGATGGGGACCGACCCCGATCTGATCTCGGCCGTGCTGCGCTACACCTGCCCGTTCGACATGACCGGCAGCCCGACCATCACCTTGCCCGGCGGCTTTACGCCCGGCGGCATGCCGGTCGCGTTCCAGTTCGTCTCGCGGCACTTCGAAGAAAGCCTGCTGGTGCGCGCCGGCTGGGCCTTTCAGCAGACGACCGACTGGCACCGCAAGCACCCGGCGCTTTGATCCCCGTTCATCGCCCCCATTCATCGCCTCGTTCATTCATTCACCTCGACCTCCTGAACCCCGGAAGCACATCACCATGAAACTACGCAACACACTGGTCTCCGTCGCCTGCGCGCTGACGGCGCTGGTCGGCCTGTCCTCCGTCGCCTCCAGCGCTTCGGCTGCCGAGCCATTGAAGATCGGCCTGATGGAAGACATCTCGGGCGACCTGGCCGTCATCGGCCTGCCCAAGCTGCACGGCTCGCAGCTCGCCGTGGAAGAGATCAACAAGGCGGGCGGCATCATGGGCCGTCAGCTCGAACTCATTCACCTCGACCCGCAAGGCGACAACGCGCGCTATCAGGAGTTCACGCGGCGCCTGCTGAGCAAGGACAAGGTCGACGTGCTCATCGGCGGCATCACCTCGGCTTCGCGCGAAGCGGTGCGCCCGATCGTCGACAAGACGCAAACGCCGTACTTCTATACGAACCAGTACGAAGGCGGCGTGTGCGATGCCAACATGATCAGCATGGGCGCCATTCCGGAACAGCAGTTCTCCACGCTCATTCCGTACATGGTCGAGAAGTTCGGCAAGAAGGTCTACGTGGTCGCTGCAGATTACAACTTCGGCCAGATCTCGGCGGAGTGGAACCGCACCATCCTGAAGGAACTCGGCGGCACGGTGGTCGGTGAAGAGTTCATTCCGCTCGGTGTCTCGCAGTTCGCGCAGACCATCCAGAACATCCAGAAGGCCAAGCCCGACTGGATCTTGACGATCAACGTCGGCGCCGCGCAAGACTCGTTCTTCGAGCAGGCGCAGGCCGCCAAGCTGAACCTGCCGATGGGTTCGTCCATCAAGATCATGCTGGGCTTCGAGCACAAGCGTTTCGCGCCGCCGGCACTCAACCGCATGCATGCGGCGGCCAACTGGTTCGAGGAGATCGACACCGCGCCGGCCGAAGACTTCAAGAAGCGCTGGCACGCCAAGTTCCCGAGCGAGCCGTACATCAACGACATGGGCTACAACGCCTACACCGGCATCTACATGTACAAGGCGCTGGTCGAGCAGGCCAAGTCGACCAAGCTGGCCGACATGCGCAAGGTGATCGCCACCGGCAAGGCTTGCATCGAAGCACCTGAAGGCCAGGTCTGCATCGACCCGAAGAGCCAGCACACTTCGCACCGCATGCGGCTGATCGCCGTCGACGAGAAGCACGCGGTGAAGGTCCTGAAGGACTACGGAATCATCCAGCCCTACTGGCTGGGCCAGGTCGGCTGCGACCTGACCAAGAAGAACGACCGGAAGCAATACACGCCTTCCGACCTGCCGAAGAAGTCGTAAGACCGTCCCGTCCGCCATTCCCGAGGCAGTGCTCCCGTGTTCGCTGAAGTCTTTTCGTTCGCCTACCAGTTCGCCGATGTCTTCGCCTTCCTGATCCTGGCCGCGGCGGGCCTGGCCATCGTCTTCGGAATGATGGGCGTCATCAATATGGCGCACGGCGAATTCATCATGTGCGGCGCCTACGTCACGGTCGGGCTGGTGCATGCCGGCTTTCCGCTGCCGCTGGCGCAGGCTTGCGGCACGGTGGCGGCCGGGCTCATCGGCGTGGCGGTGGAGTGGACCATCGTTCGCAAGCTCTACAAGCGGCCGCTCGATTCCCTGCTGGCGACTTGGGGCCTGAGCCTCATCGTCACTCAAGGGATGCTGCTGGTGTTCGGCTCGTCGCTGGCCGGCATCGGCACGCCGGAGGGCAGCTTCACGATCGGTGCGTACACCTTCTCGACGTATCGCATGGTGCTGTTCGCTTGCGCCGTCGCAGTGCTCGGCTTCATCTACGTCATCTTCATGCGAACCCGCTTCGGCGTGCACGCGCGGGCGACCATGCAAAACGCCTCGATCGCACAGGCGACCGGCGTCAAGGTCGGCAACATCTACGCGCTGAGCTTCGGCATCGGCGCGGCGCTGGCGGGGTTTTGCGGCGCCATGTACGCGCCGACGATGACCTTGATGCCGACCATGGGCGCGTCGTTTCTGGTCGAGAGTTTCGTCACCGTGGTGGTGGGCGGCGCCAACGTGCTGCTCGGCACCGCGCCGGCCGGCATCCTGCTGGCGGTGGTGCGCACCGGGCTCAACGGCTGGGGCGGCCAGATCATCGGGCAGATCGGCATGCTGCTGGCCGTGATCGTGGTCATCCGCATCCTGCCCGAGGGGCTGTCCGGCTGGTTCGGCCGCCGCACGCGTTGACAACCTGCTGGCTCAATCCGAAGTTACATGTTCAAACTCATCAACGGACCGCAGACGCTCGGCACCGACCGCACGTTCTGGATCTCCTTCATGGTGGTGCTGGCCGCCATGCTCGTCTACCCCGTGTTCTCCGATGCCTACAGCGTCGGCAACATGGCCTATCTGCTCATCTGGGTTTTCATGGCGATGGGCCTGTGCCTGGTGTGGGGCTACGGCGGTATGCTGTCGTTCGGCCAGACGCTGTTCTTCGGCATCGGGGGTTATGGCTACGGCGTGCTGGCGGTCAACCTCGGCGGCGAGGCCGGCACGACCTTTGTCGCGCTGGCCATCGCCTTGCTGGCGGCTGGTGCCGTCGCGGCGGTGCTCGGGTACTTCATGATCTGGGGCGGCGTCGGCGGTGTGTTCTTCGGCATCGTTACGCTGTCGGCGACGCTGGTGCTCGCGTTCTTTCTCGGCCAGACGGCCGGCCCCGAATGGCACGTCGGCAGCGCGCGGCTGAACGGCTTCAACGGCATGAAGGACATGGCGTCGCTCAACATTCCGTGGTTCGGCGACGACCCTCTCACCTTCGACGGTGTGCCGCTGTACTACCTCGTCATCGCGCTGCTCCTCGTCGTCTACCTGGGCTTGCGCATCCTGCTGAACTCGCGCTTCGGCAACGTGGTCGTCGCCATTCGCGAGGACCCGCAGCGCGCCGAACTGCTCGGCTACGACGTGCGCAAATACCAGCTGGCGACCTTCGTCATCGGTTCGATGCTGGCGGGGCTGAGCGGTGTGCTCTACACCTCATGGGGCCAGTTCATCACGCCGGCCAGCGTCGGGTTGCCGGCCGCGTCGATGCCGATCGTGTGGGTCGCGTTTTCGGGGCGCAGCGACCTGACGGCGACGATGGTCGGCTCGTTCCTCGTGCTGCTGGCGTTTCAGACCATCACGGTCTACAGCCAGCAGGCTGCCTTGCTGCTGATGGGCGCGATGCTGTTGTGCACCGTCATGGTGGCGCCGCAGGGCTTCGTCATCGGCGTGGTGCAGTCCGTGCGTCGCGCGCTCGCGATGCGCCGCAACCGAAATCACAAGGGGAAGTCCGCTGCCCCCCAAGCCGAAGAGGTCAAGGCATGAGCACGCTGCTCAAGGCGACCGGCGTGTCCAAACACTTCGGCGGACACGCCGCCGTGTCCGACGTCGACCTCTCGGTGAACCAGGGCGAGATCCATTGCCTCATCGGGCCGAACGGCGCCGGCAAGAGCACGCTCTTCAAGCTCGTGGTCGGCACCCACGAAGTGTCGTCGGGCCAGATCGAATTCATGGGCAAGGACGTGACGCGCGAGCGCCCTTACCAGCGCGTGAAGCAGGGCATGAGCATCAAGATGCAGACGCCCAGCATCTTCAAGGAACTGCCGGTGCGGCAAAACATCCACATCGCGCTGCAGCACCATGCACGGGGTGCCGACCTGGCGCGCGAAGAAGACCGGCTGCTCGACTTGCTCGACCTCACGCGCGACGCCACCAAGCTGGCCGGGGTGCTGGCGCATGGCCAGCAGCAGTGGCTGGAGATCGGCATGGCACTGGCGCTCAAGCCGGTGTTGCTGCTGATGGACGAGCCGACCGCCGGGTTGTCGCCCGAAGAAACCTTCAAGACCGGCGAGCTCATCCAGAAACTCAATGCCGAGGGCATGACGGTGCTGGTGGTCGAGCACGACATGGCCTTCATCCGGCAGATCGCACAGCGCGTCACGGTGCTG
Source organism: Variovorax sp. (assembly GCA_028292285.1). Lineage (GTDB taxonomy): Bacteria > Pseudomonadota > Gammaproteobacteria > Burkholderiales > Burkholderiaceae_C > Variovorax. Next base: position 6,382 of record JAQGMP010000055.1, read on the forward strand.
CACTTCGGCAAGGTGTTCGCCGAAGGCTCGATCGCGGACATCATTTCCGATCCGCGCGTGGCCGAGATCTACCTTGGCAAGACCGAGCACCATGAACACTGAGCCCGTCCTCGAAGTCAAAGGCCTGCAGGCCTCGTATGGCGAAACGCCGATCCTGCAAGGCGTCGACCTCACGGTCGGCAAGGGCGAGATCGTCGCGCTGATCGGGCGCAACGGCGTCGGCAAGACGACGACGATGCGCTGCCTGATCGGCCTGCTGCGCGCGCGCGGCGGCAGCATCGCGCTGCTGGGACACGACATCACGACGTTGTCGAGCGATGCCCGTGCGCGCCGCGGCATCGGCTACGTGCCGCAAGGCCGCGAGGTGTTTCCGCGCATGACGGTGGCCGAAAACCTGATGGTGGGCGAGCTGGTCGGCGGCCGCAACGGCAAGAAGCAGCCCGAGCTCGTGTACCAGTACTTTCCGCGGCTGGCCGAACGGCGGCATCAACTGGCCGGAACCATGTCAGGCGGCGAGCAGCAGCAGTTGGCCATCGGCCGCGCGCTCGTCGGCAACCCTGCGCTGATGCTGCTGGACGAACCGTCGGAAGGCATCCAGCCATCGATCGTGCAGCTGATTTGCGACGTGCTGCGCGCCATCCGAAAAGACCTTGGCACGACCATTCTTTTCGTCGAGCAGAACCTCGACACCATTCTCGACGTGGGCGAACGCGCCTACGTGATGGAGAAGGGCCGCGTCGTGAACCGCATCGATGTCGGGCACATGGATGCGGCCACGGTGCGCGGGCATTTGATGATCTGAAGCCGACGCGCCATTCCATTGCGCATCCACAAAAATCCCAAGGAGAACGACATGAGCTGGCTCGAAAAATCGATCATGCAGACGCGCGGCGTCGGCCGCGGCAACAGCATCGCCACGCACGAACTCACCGAGGCGAAGCAGGGCACCTTTCACTTCACCATCGGCCCGTACTCGCAGCCGGTGATGACGGTGAAGCCCGGCGACCGCGTCGTGGTGGAAACGCGCGACGCCTTCAACGGCAAGATCAAGACCGAGCAGGACATGCCGTCCAAGGTGCTGACGATGCCCTTCGTCAATCCGCAGAACGGGCCGATCATGATCGAGGGCGCCGAGCCCGGCGACACCGTGGCGGTGCACATCGAATCGATGGCACCGCGCGGCGACAATCCGCGCGGCACCTGCTGCATGATCCCCGACTTCGGCGCGCTCAGCGGCACCGCGTTTACCGCGCTGCTCAACGACTCGCTGCCCGAGAAGGTACGCAAGATCGATGTCGACGAGGAGGGCGTGTACTGGAGCAAGCGCGTCACGCTGCCCTACAAGCCGCACATCGGCACCCTGAGCTGCTCGCCCGAGATCGACTCCATCAACAGCCTCACGCCCGATCAGCACGGCGGCAACATGGACCTGCCCGACATGGGCCCGGGCAGCATCACCTATCTTCCCGTGTGGACGCCCGGCGCGCGCCTGTTCATCGGCGATGCGCACGCCTGCCAGGGCGACGGCGAGGTGTGCGGCACGGCGGACGAGTACCCGAGCCTGACGACCATTCGCGTCGACCTGATCAAGGGCTGGAAGCTGTCATGGCCGCGGCTCGAAACCGAAACCATGATCATGGCGATCGGCAGCGCGCGTCCGCTCGAAGACGCGACCCGCATCGCCTACAAGGAGCTCATCCTGTGGATGGAAGCCGAGTACGGCTACGACCGCTGGGACGCCTACATGATGCTGAGCCAGTGCGGCAAGGTGCGGCTCGGCAACTTCGTCGACCCCAAGTACACCGTGGGTGCCGGCATCAGCAAGGGATACCTCGCGCCGTTCCCGGCTTGACGGCCTGACTCCAAAGCACAAGGACACACCATGGACCTCGGACTCGAAGGCCTGAATGCACTGGTCACCGGCGGCACCAAAGGCATCGGCCGCGCCATCGCGAAGACGCTGGCGGCGGAGGGCGTCAACGTCGCCTTGTGCGCGCGCAACGCGGACGAAGTGGCCGCCACGGCCGCGGAGCTTTCTGCCGGTGGCGCCAGCGGTTTTGGAAAGGTGACAGGCAGCGTGGTCGACGTCGGCGACGGCGCGGCGCTGGCCCGATGGGTGGCCGACGCGGGCGCTGCCCTTGGCGGCATCGACATCGTGGTCGCCAACGTGAGTGCGCTCGCTATCGCCGGTGACGAGGCGGCCTGGCAGCGCGGCTTCGAGGTCGACATGATGGGCACGGTACGGCTGGTCAACGCCGCGATGCCGCTGCTCGAAAAAAGCAAGAGTGCGGCGATCGTCACCATCTCCAGCGTGTCGGGCCGCGAGATCGATTTCGCCGCCGGCCCGTACGGCGCTTTCAAGGCGGCCATCGTCCACTACACGCAAGGCCTGGCTTATCAGCTGGCAGGCAAGCACATCCGCGCCAACACGGTGTCGCCCGGCAACACCTACTTCCCCGGCGGCGTGTGGAACCAGATCGAGCAGGGCAATCCGACGTTCTACAAAGAGGCGCTGGGCATGAATCCGATGGGCCGCATGGCGACGCCGCAAGAAATCGCGAACGCCGCGGTGTTCTTGTGCAGCCCGGCTGCGAGCTTCATCACGGGGACGAACCTGGTGGTCGATGGCGGGTTGACGAAGGGCGTGCAGCTCTAAGCCGCTGCCGCGCGGGCCAAATTCATCGCCAACCGGTTGTGCCGTTCGACAAGCGGCCCGAGGTCGACCGTCGCCAGTTGCCCGTCACGCACAACAACCCGCCCGTTGACCACCGTGTACGCCGCCTGCGCGCTGGCGCACAGCAGCAGGCTCGCGACCGGGTCGTGCACCGCGCCGCCGGCGAATGCCAACG
>JAQGMP010000080.1 GCA_028292285.1 Variovorax sp.
GCGCGCGCGAGGTTGACGAAGCCGTCGGCCAGCTCGAGCCCGGTCTGCGCATGCCGCTCGATCCGCTGGAACAGCGCGTCGCCTTCGAACAGATCGGGACGGGTGCGCGCCAGTTCGATGGTGGTCAAGATGGACGCGCTCGGTTCGCGAATGTCGTGGGAGATGAAGCGCAATGCTTCGTCGCGCTGCCCCTGGGCGCGGCGCATCTTGCTGATGTCGACCAGCGCCACCATCCAGCCGGCGTGCTCGTTGGCGTCGTCGAAGAACGGCACGCAGCGCAACAGCAGCGAGTGGCCCTTCGGGTCTTCGCCTTCGCCCATGATCGGCTGGACGCCGTTCAGCAGCGCGTCCGTGGGCATCATCGGCGCGCCGGTCGTGCGCCAGCGCAGGTCGGCAAGCAGCCGGTGTGCGTCCCGACCCAGCAAGCCGGGCGCATCGGTTTGCCAGTACCGTTGTGCGGCGATGTTGGAGATGATCACGCGGCCGCGGCCGTTCAGCACCATCGTCGCGTCGGGCAGTTGATCGATGCCGTCGCGCACGAAGCGATGCAGGTCGCGCATGCGCTGCGCCGCGGCCGAGGTGGCGGCCATCTGCCGATCCAGGAAGTCGCCTCGTCCGGGCCTTGGCGGCGGCAGCGGCACGGTGGCGCCCTCGAAGTCGAGCGCCAGCTGCTCGGTGCCCCAGCGCAGGTAGCGCAGGGCGGCGTACAGGCGCAGCAAGCTCCACAGCGGGTACACCAGCAGCAAGCCGGCGAAGCCCGCGGCCGGTGCGAACTGGACGCCGACCCAGGGCCGCGTGGCATTCAAGCCGAGCCGCAGTGCGAGCATGGCGCCGATCAATGCGATCACGCCGACCGGCCGCAGCCAGAGCAACCCGAACAGCGCCACGGCCAGCGGCAAGAGGTTGTAGGCCAGGTCTTGCCAGACCGATGCGTCGACCACGCGCCGACCGCTCAACACGCCTTCCAGCACGTCGGCAAAGATCTGCACGCCGGGCGTAAGGCCGGTCGGGCTCGGCGCCGTCGTGGCATAAGCGTCGCCCATGCCAACCGCCGTAGCACCGATGAGCACGTAATGGTCTTTGAAGACATCGGGCGGGATCCGTCCTTGCAGCACGTCGATATAAGACACGGTGACAAAGGGCTGTGCGCCGCGCGCGAACACGACCAGCTCATGCTGCTCCCGCAGCCACGGCGCGTTGCTTTCGACTGCCGGCAGCGACGGCCGCGAAGGCACCGGTTGAGCCTTTTCGTAAGCGAGCGCTGCATCGTGCAGGGCGACGACGAAGTGCGGCCACGGGCGGCCCACGAAGCCCTCTTGCATGTAAACGCTGCGGGTGATGCCGTCCTGGTCGAGCGACAGGTGCGCATGGCCGATGGCATTGGCGGCGCGCGCCAGCAGGGGTGTCGGCGTGAGTTCTTTCTGCGCCTGCTGGCCGACCGATTGCAGCGCCATGGGCAACACGACGCAGCCGCTGTCCTGCATCGCCTGCGCCAGCACGGCGTCGTCGGCGGCGTAGGTCGCATCCTGTTCAGGGAGCAGCAAATCGAGGCCGATGCAGCGCGGGTTCTGTGCCGCGATGCGCCTCAGTACTTCGGCGTGCAGGGCGCGTCGCCAGGGCCAGCGGCCGATGGCGGCGAGCGACTTTTCGTCGATTGCGACGATGACCACGTTGCCGGACGGTTTACGGTCGAGTGGCGCGCCGGTGTTTTCTTGCAGCAGGCGATCGAAGCGCGGCAGCGGCTGGGTCAGCGTGAGTTCGGTCACCAGCGCGAGCAGGCCGACGGTGAGCAGGAGCCATGCGCCGCGGCGCCGCCAGAATCGCTGGATCGCCCTTCGAAACGGTGTCTGCGATGCGGGGTCCGAATCGCCGGGAAGCAACGGGGCAGGCGCAGTCGCCATGGTGCAAAGCGGGGGCTGCCGGGTTCAGGGCCGGGCGAGAGGTTCGCCGTCGCCGCTGATCACGCCGCCGCCGGTCGATGTCTGCACGACGCCGCCGATGCGCAGTCGGCGAGGCGGCGAATACGGACCTTCGGCGCCCGCCGCATCGCGCGCCCGAAGCCGCACGTAATACGCGCCGCGCTCGACGCCGGAAATGGTCCAGCGCGGCGCGCTCAGGTCGGCTTCGAGCACGACTTGCTTAAAGGCCTCGTCTTTGGCGACCTGGCCGTGAAAGCTGTGGCCTGCCGTGGCGCTCCAGCTGAGCGTCGGGGTGTCGCCGGCATCGGCCACGTCCAGGTTGTCGACCTTCGGCGTCGCGACGAGCGAAAAGCGTTGCGGCGCCGCGAAGGGGCCGTGACCGAGTCCGGGCGTCTGCACCGACGCCACGCGCCAGTAGTAGTCGCCGAGCGGCAACGTCGCCAGCCCGAGCCGGCAGCGCGACAACCCGGGCTGATCGACTTCGGGTTGCGAGAAATCCGCGCGGCTCGACACCTGCAGATGGACTTCGGTGCCAGCCACTTCGGAGCACACCAGTTGCGCGGCCTCGCTGGTGACGCGTGCGCCGGGCGTTGGGCTTTGGTACAGCGGCGGCACGGGGCGCGCGTGGATGCGGATGGTGCGGCTGGCTTCGGCGCCGGCCAGCCCGTCGGCGTCGACACTGCGTACGCCGAGCGTGTAGTCGCCATCGTCGAGTGCCGTGAACTTCACTGAGCGGCCGGTGAACGTGCCGTCGCGCAACACTTCGCGAAAGGTGCCGTCGCGGGCGATGCGGACTTCGTGCCGCGCGGCGGCTTCGCTCTCGCCGAGGTCGAACACGAGCTGATCGGCGTCCTGGTACTCACCGGGCAAGGCCGTCAGGTCGGGCGTGGCCGGCAGGCTCCGGCGCGTCCCGAGCTTGCCGTTGCCTTCGACCATCACGCCCTGACCCGCCGTGATGGTCGTGGCGCCGCGCGGCGCGTCTCGTGATGCACCGCGCACGGGTTTGCGACCTTGCACCGCCACCGTGCCTTCGCTCACCGAGGTGCCGGTGCGGCCGTCCGGCCCGACCGCAACGTCGAAATGCGTGCCGCGCACGCTGGCCACGGCGCCGGGTGCGTGGATTTCGAAGACACGGCCCTTGGGTTGCTTGGAGACTTCGGACTCGACCTTGCCGCCGCGCACGTCGATCACCGATTCGAAGCTGTCGGCGCCCGCACCGCGTCGGCGCAGGCGTTTGAGCTCGACATCGGAGCCGGCCAGGATGCGCACGATCGAACCGTCCGCCAGCCGAAGCAGCAGGTAACCGTCTTCGGGAACCTGTATTTTTGCGCCTTCGACGAGCGTGTTGCCGACCGTCAGGGGTTCGGCCACGGCACTGGCCGGCGCCGGCATTTCAGCTGCGCCCCGAGCCGGCTTGCGCAGTGCTGTCGCTCCAGCCGTCGTGCTGGCGCTGACCGCGGTGGGCGAGCCTCGTACGAACTCGACCCGCGCGTTGATGGCGCCAGGCTTCAACAGGCGCGCCGGGATCTGCAGCAGCGTGCCGGCGGCGATCTTGTTCGGGTCCTGAATGCGGTTGAGCTTCTGCAGCAACGGCCATTGCCTGGGCGTCCGCAGGTAGATGGCGGCGATCGACGGCAGGGTTTCACCCTCCTCGACACGGTGCGTCGTGAAACCGTCGGGAGTGCGCGCCCAGCCCGGGCCCGGGACCAGGCAGACCAGCGCTGCCGCCAGCAGCGACGCAGCGGTGGCGCCGCGCCATGGCATCGACCTCATGAAGGCGTGCCGAGGGCGGTGCGAACGTCCGAAAAGCTGTCGGCCTCGAGCGCTTCGAGCCGATAGCCCAGACCATAGATGGCCGAGAGCAGGAAACCGTTGGCGGGACGCAGGTCGAGCTTGCTGCGAAGGCGCGATACGTGGGTGTCGAGCGAGCGCGAGGCCGGTTCCGGACCGAGCCCCCAGACGGCTTCGCGCAGATGTTCGCGCGAGAGCAGCCGGCCCATGTTCTGGAAGAGGAAGAGCGCCAACTCGTACTCGCGGTGCTTCAGCTCGACGGCCTTGCCGTTGACCTCGAGGCTGCGCGATTGCGGAAAGAAGTGGTACGGCCCGAAGACGAGCTCGGACTCGAAATGGGCTGGATAGGCTCTGCGCAACAGTGCCTGCACGCGGGCCTTCAGCTCGCCGACGCGAATCGGCTTCACCATGAAGTCGTCGGCACCGGCACCGAGGCCTTCGACCATGTCGGCCTCTTCGCGCCGGTTCGTCACGAACAGTATCGGCAGCCGGCTGGCGAGCTCTTCGCGGATCCAGCGCACGACGGTCGGGCCTTCGACATCGGGCAGGCTCCAGTCGAGAACCAGCAAGTCGAAGGTCTGCGTCCGGAGGTCGCGCAGGAGCGTCCTCGCGTCTGCATAGCCGTGGCATTCGTGGCCAATGCCATCCATCGTGTGGTGGATCAGTTCGAGCTGACCCGCTTCGTCGTCAAGCGCCGCAATTCTCATTTTTTGAGCTCCCTGCTAACCGATTTCCTACTGGCATCAGGCGGTCTTGAACCGCTGCGGGGATGTTAACGACGGGGCTCCGGAGCAACTGTTAACTTCCGCACAAATAGATGGCCGCGCGGCTAACAAATGTCATCGGATGCGAATTAGTTCGCTGTGCGTCCGTGCGTTTGCCCGCACAGGCGCGCAGCTTCCGGCTCGACACGCGGGTCGACGGCATCGGCCATCGAGCCGGTTTGGCCTGGATGCAGGCCTGGTCGATTCGCTATCATTTGGATAGCAAAAGGAGGAGGCTGGCCGGGCGATTCGAAGCGCTGGCGTCGGTGTATCCGCTGAGCCGTCGAGCCGGGGTCTTGCGGTAAGCTCTGGCCGCGTTCCGCGATGCCCCCTGCCCTGAGGAGACTTCTATGCTGATAGGCGTACCCGCCGAAACGATGGCGGGTGAAACCCGAGTGGCCGTCACCCCCGAGACGGTCAAGAAACTGTCGGCACTGGGCCACAGCTTGCGCGTGCAGGCGGGCGCCGGCGTCGCGGCCAGCGTCACCGACGCGGCCTACCAGGCGGCCGGCGCCGAGATCGTCGATGCCGCAGGCGCCTATGCCGCGGAAATGGTCCTCAAGGTGCGCACACCGTCCGACAGCGAAGCCGCCTCGATGAAGCCCGGTACCGTCCTCATCGGCATGCTCAACCCGTTCGACACCACCGGCCTGCAGCGCATGGCCACCGCCGGCCTGACCGCCTTCGCGCTCGAAGCCGCTCCCCGCACCACCCGCGCCCAGAGCATGGACGTGCTCAGCTCGCAGGCCAACATCGCCGGCTACAAGGCCGTGATGATCGCCGCCGACAAGTACCAGCGCTTCTTTCCGATGCTGATGACCGCCGCCGGCACGGTGAAGGCCGCGCGTGTCGTCATCCTGGGCGTCGGCGTGGCCGGCCTGCAGGCCATCGCGACGGCCAAGCGCCTGGGCGCGGTGATCGAGGCCTCCGACGTGCGCCCCAGCGTCAAGGAGCAGATCGAATCGCTCGGCGGCAAGTTCATCGAAGTCTCCTACGACACCGACGAAGAAAAAGAAGCCGCGGTCGGCGTCGGCGGCTACGCCAAGCCGATGCCGGCGAGCTGGCTGGCGCGCCAGCAGATCGAGGTGGCCAAGCGCGTGGCGCTGGCCGACATCGTCATCAGCACCGCACTCATCCCCGGGCGCGCCGCCCCCACGCTCATCACCGAGGACATGGTCAAGGCGATGAAGCCGGGCTCTGTGATCGTCGACATCGCCGCCGGCAAAGGGCCGAACGGCGTGGGCGGAAATTGCCCGATCTCCGAAGCCGACAAGACGGTGGTCAAACACGGCGTGACGATCGTCGGCGAAACCAACCTGGCGGCGCTGGTGGCGGCCGATGCGTCGGCCCTGTATGCGCGCAACGTGCTCGACTTCGTGAAGCTGATCGTCACCAAAGAGGGCGCGCTCCAGATCGATCTGGAAGACGACATCGTTGCGGCCTGCCGTGTGTCGCACGACGGCCAGGTCACCCGCAAGTAAGAACGAGCAAAAAAACGACCGAACGAGGAGAAGCCATGGACCCCGTATCCCACACAGTCATCAACCTGATCATCTTCGTGCTGGCCATCTACGTGGGCTACCACGTGGTGTGGACCGTCACGCCGGCGCTGCACACGCCGCTGATGGCCGTGACCAACGCGATCTCGGCGATCGTCATCGTCGGCGCCATGCTGGCGGCTGCCCTCACCGTCACCCCGCTGGGCAAGACCATGGGCGTGCTGGCGGTGGCGCTGGCGGCGGTCAACGTCTTCGGCGGCTTCCTGGTGACCCGGCGCATGCTGGAGATGTTCAAGAAGAAAGAGAAGAAGACGGCACCCGGGGCTGACAAGGCAGCATCGAAGGGAACATCGGCATGAGCATGAACCTCGTCACGCTGCTGTACCTCGTCGCCAGCGTCTTGTTCATCCAGGCACTCAAGGGCCTGAGCCATCCGACCACCTCCATCCGCGGCAATGTCTTCGGCATGAGCGGCATGGCGATCGCGGTCTTGACAACCATCGCGCTGGTGCACGGCCAGGCGCAATCGCTCAACGTGGACTTCGGCCGCGGTCTGGGTTGGGTGCTGGGCGCGCTGGTGGTCGGCGGCGCCATCGGTGCCTACATGGCGAACAAGGTCGAGATGACCAAGATGCCCGAGCTGGTCGCCTTCATGCACAGCATGATCGGTCTGGCGGCGGTCAACGTCTTCGGCGGCTTCCTGGTGACCCGGCGCATGCTGGAGATGTTCAAGAAGAAAGAGAAGAAGACGGCACCCGGGGCTGACAAGGCAGCATCGAAGGGGACATCGGCATGAGCATGAACCTCGTCACGCTGCTGTACCTCGTCGCCAGCGTCTTGTTCATCCAGGCACTCAAGGGCCTGAGCCATCCGACTACCTCCATCCGCGGCAATGTCTTCGGCATGAGCGGCATGGCGATCGCGGTGCTGACGACCATTGCGCTCATCCATGGGCAGGCCCAATCTCTCAACGTCGACTTCGGCACCGGCATCGCCTATGTGCTGGCCGCCGTGGTGGTCGGCGGCGGGCTGGGTGCCTTCATGGCCAACAAGGTCGAGATGACCAAGATGCCCGAGCTGGTCGCCTTCATGCACAGCATGATCGGCCTGGCGGCGGTGTTCATCGCGGTGGCCGCGGTGGCCGAGCCGTGGGCCTTCGGCATCGTGCCGACCGGCCAGCTGATTCCCGGCGGCAACCGGATCGAGCTGGCACTCGGCGCCTTCATCGGCGCGGTGACGTTCACCGGCTCGGTCATCGCCTTCGGCAAGCTGTCGGGC
>JAQGMP010000112.1 GCA_028292285.1 Variovorax sp.
TGAGTGCATCGCGCAGCGGACCGCGCGCGGCGCCGACGCCGGTCCGCTGGATCTCGCCCGCCTGCAACGCGTTCAGGCGTCGCTTGGTCTGCGGGAAGGCGAGCCAGGTCAGCCCGTTGAAAAAGTCGTGCAGGTTGTCGCGCGTCGGCACGGTGCCGGCCTCGAAAATGTGTGCTTCGTAGGCACGGTCCGGCGGCAAGTGATCGTGCGACACGAAGGCAGGAATGCCGCGTCTTGTTGCTTGCAACGCTTGCGCCACCGACGTGTGCTGCGCCGACAGCGCCACGGCTTGGCCGGCGTCGCGACAGTGCGCCAGCCAAGGGCGCGCCCAGTCGACGTCGGCAAGTTTCAACTCGCCGGTGCGCCGGTCCATCGAATGCGGTCCGGGTGCTGCAGCACGGCGAATTCGTCGGTGAGCTTGTCGAACAGCTTGAGCGAGCTGCCGTGCTTGCCGAGCAGGCCGGCTGTACGCAGCGCTTTCGCGACGTCGTTGAGCGGCACGTCCGAGCCGCTGAGCAGGGCAGGCGCAGCGCGCAGGATGAACTCGGCCGCTTCGGAAGGTGCAGACGCTTTCGCCGGCGCGTTCTTGCGGGCGGCGGAGCGGCTCGCGGTTTTGCGAGGCACTGCTGGCGCACGTGGAGCGACTGGTGTGCTCGGCGCATTCGGTGCAGGCGACGTGACCTGGGCAACCGGGAGTTCGTCGGCCTGCGATATCTCGTCGGCAAACTTGGGAGCCGAACGGCTCGACGCGGCCTTTCGCGCTGGCGCACGTGAAGCCGCTGGCGCACGTGAAGCCGTAGGCGCTCGCGGCGCCACGGCCGAAGCACCCACTCCCCGCGACACCGCCGCCGACCCACTCTTGTGCGCCAGATCGATGAACTCGTCGTAAACGCCGACCGTCTCTTCGCCGGTCTTGCCCTGCTGCCCGATGCCGCAGACGCGGCAGCCTTTCTCGCGCAGGCGAATCACCAGCGGCGCAAAGTCCGAGTCGGAAGACACCAGCACGACGACGTGCGGACGTTCGGCGATGACGAGGTCGATGGCGTCGACCGCGAGTGCGATGTCGGTGCTGTTCTTGCCGGCCGAGATGTTGACCATCGGGCGCACCGACAAGCGCTTGAACAAGGCCTGCTGCTTCAGCGCGGTCTCGGCGTTGCAATACGCACGGCGCACGTGGATGGCGCCGTACTCGGCCATCGTGCGTTGGGCGGCCTGTTCGATGACGTCCGACGAAACGTTGTCGGCGTCGATCAGCAGCATGACGCGGGGAGTGGGGGTCATGCGAGCTTCCATTCGAGGGTTTCGCCGCCACGCAGCGGCTTCACTGTCGCCTCGCCATACGGCACTTCTTCGGGCACGGTCCAGCGCTCGCGCTTCAGCGTGAGGGTGCAGGCGTTACGTGGCAGGCCATAGAAGTCCGCGCCATGAAAGCTCGCGAAGCCTTCGAGCTTGTCGATGGCGCCGACGCTGTCGAAGGCCTCGGCATACAGCTCGATCGCGGTCAGCGCCGTGTAGCAGCCGGCGCAGCCGAACGCGTTTTCCTTCAGCGGCGCGGCATGCGGTGCGCTGTCGGTGCCGAGAAAGAAACGGTCGCTGCCGCTCGTCGCCGCTTCGACCAACGCCACACGATGCGTCTCGCGCTTGAGCACCGGCAGGCAGTAGTAGTGCGGCCGAATGCCGCCGGTGAAGATGGCGTTGCGGTTGTAGAGCAAGTGGTGCGCGGTGATGGTGGCCGCGGTGAAGCGATCGGCATCGCGAACGTAGTGCGCGCCCTCTTTCGTGGTCAGGTGCTCGAACACGACCTTGAGCTCGGGCATGTCGCGCCGCAGCGGAATCATCACGCGATCGATGAAGACCGCCTCGCGGTCGAACAGGTCGATGGCGGGGTCGGTCACTTCACCGTGAATCAGCAGCAGCAAGCCGTGCTTCTGCATGGCTTCGAGCGTCTTGTAGGTATGTCGGATGTCGGTCACGCCGGCATCGCTGTTGGTGGTGGCGCCGGCCGGATAGAGCTTGAGCGCGCGCACGCCGGCGTCTGCGGCTCGCGCGATCTCGTCGGGCGGCAGCTTGTCGGTGAGGTAGAGCGACATCACCGGCTCGAAGTCGACACCCGCCGGCACGGCCGCGCGGATGCGGTCGCGGTACGCCAGCGCCTGCTCGGCCGTGGTCACGGGCGGCCGCAGGTTGGGCATGATGAGCGCGCGGCCGAACTGGCGCGCCGAGTGCGGCACCACGGCCTGGAGGGCGGCGCCATCGCGCACATGCAGATGCCAGTCGTCGGGGCGCGTCAGGGTGACGGAAGTCGGCGTGACAGATGTCGGGGTGGTCGAGTCTTTTGCAGGGCTGGTCATGGAGCGACATTGTCCTCTGGCTGTTTCCGGCCGCTTCCGTCGCCGTCTTCGGCAAAAATGGTGGCCGACGAACCCGCGTCTACAACACGACCGAAGCCAAACCATGCCGCACTACCGGGGAAGCTGCCACTGCGCCGCAATCACGTTCGAGATCGATGCGCTGATCGAGCGCGTCACGCAATGCAATTGCTCGGTCTGCACGAAGAAGGGCATTCTTCATTTCCGCGTGCCGCCGAATGACTTTCGGTTGGTGAGCGGCGAGGCCGAACTCGGCACTTACCGTTTTGGCACCGGCGTCGCGAAGCACCACTTCTGCACCGTCTGCGGCATTCACGTGTTCACCCGGCCGCGCGCTGCGCCCGAGCTGTACACGGTGAACGTGCGTTGCCTGGACGACTACGACCTCGAGAAAGAGCGGCCCGAGATCGTGCCCTTCGACGGCCGCAACTTCGAAGCGCAGGTCGACACGCTCAACGCTCCCGCGCCACGCTGACCGGCGGCGGCCGCGGACGGCACTCACGCAGCGATGCCGGCCTGGTCGAGCATGGCGTGCAGCAGCACGTTGCAGCCTGCGGCCAGATGTTCCGGCTTGGCGTCTTCGATCTCGTTGTGCGAAATGCCGTCCTTGCAAGGCACGAAGATCATGGCCGTCGGGGCGGTGCGCGCCACGTACACCGCGTCGTGGCCGGCACCGCTCACGATGTCGAGGTGCGCGAGGCCGGCGCGCTCGGCACCCTGGCGCACCGCGCGCACCAGTGCATCGGCGAACCTGGCCGGCGGGAAGTACACGGTCTGCTCGACTTCGACACTCAGGCGCCCCTTCGCCTGCAAGGCCGCACAGCCGGCGCGCAGGGCAGCATCCATGCGGCTCAGGCCCTCGTCGTCGGCATTGCGGAAGTCGACGGTGAACGTCACGCGCCCCGGAATCACGTTGCGCGAATTGGGATGCACCTGCACGTAACCGACAGTGCCGCGGCCGTTCGGCTGCTCCTGCATGGCGATCTGGTCGACCAGTTGCATGATTCCTGCCGCGCCTTGCAGCGCATCGCGCCGCAAGCCCATCGGCGTCGGGCCGGCGTGCGCCTCCTGGCCGGTGACTACCACGTCGTACCAGCGCTGGCCCAGCGCGCCCGTTACCACACCGAGCGGAACGTCCGCGTCTTCGAGCACCGGCCCTTGCTCGATGTGCGCTTCGAAGTAGGCGCCGAAGCGCGGCGCGCCGGCCTCCACCGATGGGGCCTCCTTGCCGTCGAAGCCGATGCGCTTCAGCGCGTCGGCCACGGTGATGCCGTCGCGGTCGGCCGCCGCCAGCGCGTGCTCGAGCGTGAAAGCGCTCGCGTACACGCCGGAGCCCATCATCACCGGCACGAAGCGCGAGCCTTCTTCGTTGGTCCACACGCACACCTCCAGCGGCGCCACCGTGCGAATGCCCGCGTCGTTCAGCGTGCGCAGCACTTCGAGCCCGGCCAGCACGCCGTAATTGCCGTCGAACTTGCCGCCGGTCGGCTGGGTGTCGATATGGCTGCCGGTCGCGACCGCGGGCCGCGTCGCATCCCGGCCTTCGCGGCGCGCGAACAGGTTGCCGATGGCATCGACGCGCACGCTGCAACCGGCTTCGGTCATCCACTGCACGAAAAGATCGCGACCCTGGCGATCGAGCTCGCTCAGCGCGAGACGGCAGACGCCGCCCTTGTCGGTTGCCCCGATCTTCGCCAGCGACATGAGGGACGCCCAGAGGCGTTGCGGATCGATGGCGAGCAAAGAGGGTGAAGAGACGGTTTCGGTGATGGTGTCGGTCATGGTGTGGAGGCAGCAGAAAACGTGCCCAGCAGCGCCGTGGCCGGGTCGGCTGGTCAAGGTAAGCCCTAGGCATCGATGGATGTCACAGCCGTTACGATTCGGCCCCTTGAGCGGCCCGCGAACGCGCCTGGATGTTTGCCACCGCTGCGCCGAACCCTCACTCCGCTTCCCCGATGTCCTCCCCACCCGAATCCGGCCCGACGCTGGACGCTGCCAGCCCGCTCCCCCCGCAGATCGAAGCCGCCGACGAACCCGCCCGCGTGCCGTTGGCCATCGAAGACTGGGCGACCGTGGTCATCATGGCGCTGCTGGCCTGCATCACCTTCGGCAACGTGCTGGTGCGCTACTTCACCGACAGCTCGTTCGCCTGGACCGAAGAATTCTCGGTGTTCCTGATGATCCTGCTGGCGATGGTGGCGGGCTCGGCGGCCGTCGCCCGCGACCGGCACATCCGCATCGAATACTTCTCCGAAAGCGGCTCGATGGCACGCCGCAAGCGCCTCGCGCAAGTCGGCGCGGTCATGGTCGCCGCGCTGTTCTTCCTGATGGCGGCGCTCAGCGTGCGGCTGGTGTGGGACGACATCAAGTTCGAGGAAACATCGCCGGGCATCGGCGTGCCGCAGTGGTGGTACACGATCTGGCTGCCGATCGTCTCGACGGCCATCGGGCTGCGCGCGGTCGGGCTCTTCATCCGGCGCGGCCGGCGTGACGACACCGGCAGTGTCGAACACCGGGACGCCGAATGATCGCGACCCTGCTCTTCGTCGCCTTCGTGGTGATGATGCTGATCGGCGTGCCGATCGGCGCGGCGCTCGGCCTGGCGGGCGCGGCCTGCATCGCGCTTGCCAACTCGGACGCGCAATGGTTCGGCCTGCTCGCGGTGCCGCAGAACTTCTATGCCGGCCTGGGCAAGTACCCGCTGCTGGCGATTCCGATGTTCGTGCTGGTCGGCTCGATCTTCGACCGGTCGGGTGTCGCGTTGCGGCTGGTCAACTTCGCGATCGCCATCGTCGGCCGCGGACCGGGCATGTTGCCGCTGGTGGCGATCGTGGTGGCGATGTTCCTCGGCGGCATCTCGGGCTCGGGCCCGGCCAACGCCGCCGCCGTGGGCGCGGTGATGATCACCGCGATGTCGCGTGCCGGCTACCCGGCCGCTTTCTCGGCCAGCGTGGTCGGCGCCGCCGCGGCGACCGACATCCTGATTCCGCCCTCGGTCGCCTTCATCGTGTACTCGGTGCTGGTGCCCGGTGCCTCGGTGCCGGCACTGTTCGCGGCCGGCATGATCCCCGGCATCCTGGCCGGTCTGGCGCTCATCGTCCCGGCGGTGTGGATGTCGCGTGCGCACAAGATGGGCGCGCTCGAAGCCACGCTGCCGCGGCCGGCTTTCTGGAAGAGCTTCCGCGAAGCGACCTGGGGCCTGGCGGCGCCGGTGCTGATCCTCGGCGGCATGCGCGCCGGCTGGTTCACGCCCACCGAGGCCGCCGTGGTCGCCGTGTTCTACGGCTTGTTCGTCGGCATGGTGGTGTACCGCACCATCGCCGTCCGCGACCTGTTCGTGATCCTGTGCGAATCGGGCGAGTTGTCGGCCGTGATCCTGCTGGTGGTGTCGCTGGCGGGCATCTTTGCCTATTCGCTCTCGACGCTCGGCGTGATCGATCCGGTGGCCAAGGCCATCATCAATTCGGGGCTGGGCGAGTACGGCGTGCTGTCGCTGCTCATCGTGCTGCTCATTACCGTCGGCATGTTCCTGGACGGCGTGTCGATCTTCTTGATCTTCGTGCCACTGCTGTGGCCGATCGTGCAGTTCTACAAATGGGACCCGGTGTGGTTCGGCGTGATCCTGACGCTGAAGGTCGCGCTCGGCCAGTTCACGCCGCCGCTGGCCGTCAACCTGATGGTGTCGTGCCGCATCGCCAACGTGCGCATGGAAGAAACCGTGCGCTGGGTCGGCTGGATGCTGTTCGCGATGTTCCTCGTGATGGTGGCCGTGATCATCTGGCCGCAGCTCGCGCTGTGGCTGCCCAACAAGCTGGGCTACTGATTTTTTTCGTTCTCAAAACAAAAGGAGACAGTCTCATGAAGTTCCGCCGCACCCTGCTGGGCCTTGCCGCCATCACCGCCGTTGCCACCGTGCTCGCGACCTTTTCGGTCGGCGCGTCCGCACAAACCGCCTACAAACCCGAGTACAAGATGTCGCTGGTGCTCGGCCCGCCGACGCCTTGGGGCATGGCCGGAAAGATCTGGGCAGACCTGGTCAAGGAGCGCACGCAGGGCCGCATCAACATCAAGCTGTACCCCGGCGTGTCGCTCATTCAGGGCGACCAGACGCGGGAGTTCAGCGCACTGCGCCAGGGCGTGATCGACATGGCGGTCGGCTCGACCATCAACTGGTCGCCGCAGGTCAAGCAGCTCAACCTGTTCTCGATGCCTTTCCTGATGCCCGACTACGCCGCCCTCGACGCGCTGACGCAGGGCGAAGTCGGCAAGGAGATTTTCTCGACCATCGACAAGGCGGGCGTGATGCCGCTGGCGTGGGGCGAAAACGGCTACCGCGAACTCACCAACTCGAAGAAGGCGATCAAGTCGCCGGAAGACCTGAAGGGCATGAAGATTCGCGTGGTCGGCTCGCCGCTCTTCGCCGACCTCTTTACCGCGCTCGGCGCCAACCCGACCCAGATGAGCTGGGCCGACGCACAGCCCGCGTTGTCGAGCGGCGCCGTCGACGGGCAGGAGAACCCGCTCTTTCTCTTCACCGTGCTGAAGATGCAGAACGTCGGCCAGAAGTTCGTGACCACCTGGGGCTACGTGGCCGACCCGTTGATCTTCGTCGTCAACAAGGAAATCTGGGCCTCCTGGACGCCAGCCGATCAGGCCATCGTGAAGCAGGCCGCCGTCGATGCCGGCAAGCAGGAAATCGCGCTCGCCCGCAAGGGCCTGGTCGAAGCCGGCAAGCCGGTGCTGAAAGAGATCGAAGGCATGGGCGTGACGGTGACGCAGCTGACGCCCACCGAACGCGATGCCTTCGTCAAGGCGACGCGCCCGGTCTATGCGAAGTGGAAGCCGACCGTGGGCAACGACCTGGTGGCGAAGGCCGAGCAGGCCATCGCCGCCCGGAAGCAATAGCCCGCAGCGCCGCCGACGAAGCTGCGCCTCATGACCCAACAAAAAGCCCCGCACAGCGGGGCTTTTTGTGTTGGCAGGACACCGCGGAACCGGCTTCGCCGGGCCGCTGGTGTCGTCCCCGGTCTGGGGGTGGGGGTCGCGACACGAAGTGCGCAGCGACCTGGGGGCGAGCTAGTGCTGCAAGATCTTGTTCAGGAAATCTTTCGTGCGCGGCTGACGGTTCTCAGGATGGCTGAAGAACTCGTCCTTGGCGCAGTCTTCCAGGATGCGGCCGCCCACGTCGATAAAGATCACGCGGCTCGCGACCTTGCGGGCGAACGCCATTTCGTGCGTCACGACCATCATGGTCATGCCTTCCTTGGCGAGCGT
>JAQGMP010000115.1 GCA_028292285.1 Variovorax sp.
TTGAGTTCGGCGGTGCCGGCGATGCGCAGGCGGTCGCCGCGGCCGTCTTCGGCGGTGTAGCGCGAGAACACCAGCTTGAATTCGTCGTCCGTCAGCGAGACCTGGTGCGCCTTGGAAGCATCCTTGACGGGCATCGTCACCGAGTAGCCCTTGGCCGGATAGATCGGCAAGCGGATGCCGAGCGGCTTGGCGTAGAGCGGGCTGAGCGAGCCCATCGCCAGCACATAAGAATCGGCTTGCAGCTTTTGAAAGCGGCCTTCGATGTCGGTCGCTTCGACGTGCTCGATCTTGCCGCCGGCTTCGCGGATCGCGGTCACCGTGTGGCTCATCAGGAACTTGACGCCGGCCGTCTCGCACAACTTGACGAGTTCGCGCGCGAAGCGGTTGGCATCGCCCGATTCATCTTCGGCCGTGTACGTGGCACCAGCCAGCCGCGAGCGCACATGCGCCAGCGCGGGCTCGATCTTGATGGCCTCGGCGGCCGAAATCACCAGGCGCTCGCAACCCAGTGCACGCATCTGTTCGGCTGGCTTCAACGCGCCGTCGAACTCCTTCTCGTCGGTATAGAAATGCAGGATGCCCTGCGTGCGCTCGTCGTAGGCGATGCCGGCATCGCGCCGCAGCGCCTGCAGCATGCTGCGGCTGTAGGTGCCGAGCCGCACGATCTGTTCGATGTTGTGCCGGGTGCGCGCCGGCGTGCATTCACGCAAAAACTCCAGGCCCCACAGCCATTGGCGCATGTCGGCACGAATGCGAAAGAGCAGGGGCGCATCTTCCTTGCCGAGCCACTGCAACACCTTGAGCGGTGCGCTGGGGTTGGCCCAGGGTTCGGCATGGCTGACGGAGATCTGGCCGCCGTTGGCGAAGCTGGTTTCGGCGGCCGGCGTGGCTTGCCGGTCGATCACGGTCACTTCGTGGCCGAGTTGTTGGAGGTAGTAAGCCGAGGTGACGCCGAGCAAGCCGGCGCCGAGAACGATCACGCGCATGGGAAGACCTTTTGAAAGTATTTCAATGGCCGCTCCCCCTGTCCTTGGTACCTGAGAGATTCGTGCCGCAAAACGCTTTGCGGCAGTTGCTCCTTCGGTGCGTCACGTGGCGTGACGGCTCTCCAGACGGCTTTTCAAAAGGTGCAGTACACAACCGGCGTGCGGTTTACCTGAGCGTTCATGGGAGTTTGCGCCTTCGGTGGGGCGCCCTGACGAACGCCCGCTCTCCTGCAGCCGCCAATTTTAACCATGCGAGGTCACAAATTGCTCACAATTTGCGACACTGGGCGGGCAGGGTGCTTTCCGCTGCAGGACGATGGCGTCCCGGTTTCGTCTTTGCCAACCTCCGCCGTCCTTCGCCAATCTTTTTTGTCACCCTTCGTTACCTCCGCGCCGCCCGTGTCTCCTTCTCTTCCTTGCCAAGTTCAATGGGCCGGCGAAACGCTGCAACTGCTGCCCGAGCGCGCCATCTGGTGGCCGGCCGGCCGAGTGCTCTTCATCGCCGACTTGCACCTCGGCAAGGCCGCCACGTACCGGGCGCTCGGCCAGCCTGTGCCGGGCGGCACCACGCTTGAAAACCTGTCGCGGCTCGATGCATTGATCGAGCGCCACGCGCCCCGGCGCATCGTCTTTCTCGGCGACTTCCTCCATGCGGTGCAGGCGCGCAGCGTGCTCTCGACGCTGCAGATTTGGCGCGATGGCCATGCCCACCTCGACATGACGCTGGTGCGCGGCAACCACGACAGCCGCGCTGGCGATCCGCCGGTGTCGCTGCGTATCGACGTCGTCGACGAGCCTTGGCTCATTGGCCCGTTCGCCTGTTGCCACCATCCGCAAGCGCATCCGACGCACTTCGTTTTGGCGGGCCATCTGCATCCGACTTGCAAGCTCTATGGGCGCGGACGCGACAGCCTGCGCATGCCGTGCTTCGTCAGCGAGGCGGGCCAAGCCATCCTGCCGGCCTTCGGCGAATTCACCGGTGGCTGGCTCGTCGAGCCCGCGCCGGGCCGCCGCTTTCATGGCGTCGGCGGCGCGGCGGTGTGGGCCTTGCCTGTGCCGGGTCACGCGGGTCAGGCGGATCAGGCGGATCAGCCTGCCGATGCATCGATGTCTTCACAAGGTTTTGCGACATGAACGATTACGGGGCGCACTCCGCGGCCAATTTCAGAGCCAACGCCGCGAGCACGTCCACCGTGCGGCCCGACCTTCGCGAGCGTGCCGCACGCCTGTTGATGGTGGCCGCGCCGTTGGCCCAGCTCGAACTCGAAGACGCGCTCATCGTCATCGACGCGATGGAACCGGCCTTCGTGCGCGCCGGTCTGATCCTGATGGAGCAGGACGAAGCGAATGACACCGACTACATGGCGCTGGTGCTCGAAGGCGAAGTGCGTGCCGAAAGCGGCACCGGCGTCACCGGTGAAGAGATCGTGGTGTCGGTGATCGGCCCCGGCAGCCTGATCGGCGAAATGGGCTTGCTCGACGGCGCGCCGCGCTCGGCCACTTGTACCGCGCTGACCGACCTCAAGCTCGCGACCTTGTCGCGCGAGGCCCTGATGACATTGATCGACGGCCACCCGACGGTGTCCGCACGGCTGCTGCTGGCCATCTCGAAAGGCTTGTCGGACCGGTTGCGCGACAGCAACCGCCGTTTGCGGCTGCTGATGCAGGTGACGCGGGCGGTTCAGCTGGAGCTCAACGCCGCGCACTCGATCAACATGAGGTTGCTGGTACCGGGAAGTGCCGCCGTGAGGCCGATCGAAGGCGCGTGATCGGCTAGATCGGCAAGGGAGGCCGAGGGTTCGGCAGCCTCACCGGCAGATGACGCCGGAACCACTCGCCCGGGTCTCGAGCTCACTTGCCGAGGTAGTGCCTTACCTTGTCGACCGACACGCCCGCCGCGGCCACGGCGGAACGCAGCTTCGCTTCGGTCACGTTGAACGTCTGCGTCCAATAGCGCAACTCGTGCGACTCGTTGACGTTGATGCGGCTGCGATCCTGCGGGCCGCGGTTGTTGAGGTTGTCTGCCATTGCTTTCTCCTGGAAAGCATGGACATTGCGTCGGCTGCGCTATGTGACGTGGCAGACATAGCGGAATGTTTTTGCAGGACCAGTCCGAGCCTGCTTGTTTTCTGCAGCGCTAGAGGATGACCGGCGCGTCGGGCAGTTCGTTGCGATTGGCCACGCCGTCGTCCAGCGGAAAGTGCTCGACCAGCAGCGCCGACACTTCTCCGAGCGCTTGCGTGAGCCCGTCTTCGAAGCGGCCTTCACGAAACGCGGCGCCCATGCGCTGGGCCATGGCAGCCCAGTCCTCGGCGCTCACACGGGCATCGATGCCGCGGTCGGCCACGACCTCGATGGCGTGCTCGGCCAGCAGCAGATAGATCAAGACGCCGTTGTTGTGCTCGGTGTCCCAGGTGCGCAGCTTGCCGAACAGCATGATGGCGCGTTGCCGTGCCGGTGCCGCGCGCCACAGGTACGACAGCGGCAGGCCGGCCTCGACGCAGATGCGAATCTCGCCGCTGTGCCGGCGCTCGCTGGCGGCCACGCGCTGCGTCAGCCGCTCCAGCAGGTCGGGCGGCAGCACGCGATGCACAGCGGCCTCGTCGAACCAGCGATGGCGCCAGATGCGGCCGAGCCGGGCCCACAGGCCGGTGGAATGTTGTTGGATTGCGTTGGCCATGGCTACCAGTCGCCCGACGCGCCGCCGCCGCCGAAGCTGCCGCCACCGCCTGAGCTGAAGCCGCCTCCGCCGCCGCCGCCGCCGGACGAACCGCCGCCGAATCCGCCCCCGAACCCGCCGCCCAGTCCTCCGCCGACAGCGCCGCCCCATGCCCCGCCGCGGCGTCCGCCGGTGCCCATCGACGGCAGCGACAGCGCACCGGAAAACAGCGTGAACAGCAACGCGATGAAGCCCGCCGCGACGGCGAGGAGGACGCTGGAGGTGACCAGCATGGCGATCGCGCCGGCGCCCAGGCCGGTCACGATCGGGCCGAGCTTGCTGCCGAAGATCGATCGCGCCACGCGGCCGATGACGAACACGCCGAAGAACAAAAAGATGCCGAGCTCGGGCCAGTCGAAGCCGCCGCCGAGGCCGCTGCCGAAACCGCTCCGATGCGAACTCGGTCGCTGGACTTCAGGCAAAGCCTCGCCACCGATCACCGCCACCAGTTGATCGACCGCGGCACCGATGCCGCCGGCAAAGTCGTTGTCGCGAAAGCGCGGCTTCATCTGCTCGTCGACGATGCGCGCCGCGGTGAGGTCGGGCACTGCGCCTTCGAGCGTGCGGGCGACCTCGATGCGCATCTTGCGGTCGTCTTTGGCGACGATCACCAGCACGCCGTCGCCGACCTCCTTGCGGCCGATCTTCCAGGTGCTGGCCACGCGGTTCGCGTAGCTCGCGATGTCTTCGGGCTGCGTGGTCGGCACCATCAGCACGACGATCTGCGAGCCCTTCTTTTGTTCGAAGGCGGCGAGCTTGGCATCGAGCGATTGGCGCGCCGCGGCGTCGAGCGTGCCGGTCTGGTCGATCACCCGGCCTTCGAGCGCGGGCACCGGCAGCACGCTTTGCGCCATCGCGGCACCGACCATCACGACGAAAAACATCGCCGCCAGCAAGCGCTGAACACAGCGCGGAACCAGGGCGGCAGCCATGTGCAGCTTCAAAGGCCGTTACTTCTTGGGCGCACCGAAGTCGACGGTCGGTGGAACGGAAATCTGCGATTCGTTCTGCACGCTGAAGTTGGCCTTCGGCGGGTAGCTGAAAATTTTGGCGGTGATGTTGGTCGGGAAGCTGCGCGCGAGCACGTTGTATTCCTGGACCGTCTTGATGTAGCTGTTGCGCGCGACAGTGATGCGGTTTTCGGTGCCTTCGAGCGTCACGCGCAAATCGCGAAACGCCTGGTTGGCCTGCAGCTGCGGGTACTGCTCCGACACGACCATCAGCCGCGACAGCGCGCCCGACAACTCGCCCTGCGCCTTCTGGAACTTGTCGAAGGCTTCGGGGTTGTTCAGCGTCTCCGGCGTGACCTGGATCGACGTCGCCTTGGCGCGCGCCTCGATCACTTTGGTCAGCGTGTCCTGCTCGAAGTTGGCCTGGCCCTTGACCGACGCGACGATGTTCGGCACCAGATCGGCACGCCGCTGGTACTGGTTGAGCACTTCGCTCCAGGCCGACTTGCTCGATTCGTCGAGCTTCTGGAAGTCGTTGTAGCCGCAGCCGGTAAGGGCCGACAGCGACAGGGTCGCGACCAGGATCAAAAGCCAGCGTTGCATCGTTTGGGTCATTGGGCCCCCCTTGAATTGAAGTGCGGAAAGGTAGCATAGCCGCATGGCCGTCGACCCTTTGCAAGTGCTCCACGCAGCGCAGCGCGCGAGGCCCGAGTCACCCTCTGCCACGGCGTTGGGCACGCTCTTGATCGCCGGCGCGACAGGCGCGCTCGGCAACGAACTGGTGCGCCGGCTGGCCGGCAGCCATCGTTACGCGCACACGCGCGTGCTGGCGCGTGAGCCCATGCGCGACGGGCTGCGCGGTGTCGAGACGGTGCTGGTCCCTGGCGCGCCCATCGCGGAATGGCCGCGCGTATCGGCCGGCACCGCCATCGTGTCCTTCGACCCGCCGCGCCTGTACCACGACCGCGAACGTGCGCTGTGGTTGCCCGAGCCAGCGCAGCTGCCCGAGCTGGCGCGCTGGCTGCGCTCGTGCGGCGCGACCACGCTGGCCATCGTGCAGCCGCACGCGCAGGGCGGCATGCCCGAAGCGCTCAAGCGCGGCCTCGCGAGCCTGGACGAGCAGGCAGTCGTCGCGCTGGGGTTCGATCGCGTCATCCTCGTGCGCTCGGCGCAAAAGCCGGCCGCCGTGAAACACGCGAACGCCGGCGACAAGCTGGCGGCGTGGATGCTGTCGATCACGCGCTTCATGGTGCCGAGCAGCGAGCAGCCGGTGCGCGCGTCGAAAGTGGCGGAACTGGTCGACGTCGCCTTGGCGCTGGCGCCGCCGGGCGTGCACATTGCCGCGCCCGAGCTGGTGTGGCGGGCATCGCAAGGCGACCTGCGCGGCGTGGTGCAAAGCTGGCTGGTGCCCGGCGGCTGAGTGCGGCATTCGAGGGCCGCGACCGGGCTCGTGCAGCCGCGACCCCATCGAGGCAGAATCGTTTCAACATGCCCAAGACTTCCTCTCCTGCCGCGACCGCCGCCGGTTCCGCCGACGACATCGAGGCCGCGTTCTACGAGGCGCTGCAGCTTGGCGACATCGAGTCGTTGATGGCCTGCTGGTCGGACGAGGACGAGGTGTTCTGCGTGCATCCGGGCGGCCCGCGCCTGGTGGGCCAGGTGGCGATTCGCGCCGCGTTCGAGCAGATGTTCGCCAACGGCGCCATCCATGCGACGCCGGCGCGCGTGCGCAAGGTCGAGTCGATTGCCAGTGCCGTGCACAACGTGTTGGAGCGCATCGAGGTGCTCACGACCGAAGGGCCGCGCCATGCCTTCGTGCTGGCCACCAACGTCTATCACAAGACGCCGCATGGCTGGCGCATGGTGGCGCACCACGCGAGTCCGGGCAGTGCCCACGCGCCCGACGACGCCAACGAAATTCCGCAAACCTTGCACTGATGCCACCCGACTACATCGCGCCGCGCTGGCTGCCCGGCGGCAATCTGCAAACGATCTGGCCCGCGCTGTTCGGCCGGCGCAGCGACGGGCCTTTGCCGGCGTACCGCCGCGAGCGCTGGAACGCACCCGACGGCGATTTCATCGACGTCGACTTCGTCGATTCGTCCGCCCAGGGGCCGCGTCCTTTGCTGGTGTTGTTTCATGGGCTCGAAGGCTCGTCGCACAGCCACTACGCCGAGGCCTTCGCCGCGTTTGCCGCGGAGCGGGGCATGGCCTTTGCCGTGCCGCACTTCCGGGGCTGCAGCGGCGAAATCAACCTCGCACCGCGGGCCTACCACTCGGGCGACTACGAAGAAATCGGCTGGGTCTTGTCGCGGCTGCGCGCGCAGCACGATGCCAGCGGCGGCGGCCCGATGCTGGCCGCGGGCGTTTCGCTCGGCGGCAACGCGCTGCTGCGCTGGGCCGAAGAGGCGGGCGACGAGGCCGCCAAGGTGACCACGGCCATCGCATCGATCTCGGCACCGCTCGATCTGGCGGCCGGCGGCCACGCGATCGGGCGCGGCTTCAACCGCGTGGTCTACACGCGCATGTTCCTGTCGACCATGAAGCCGAAGGCATTCGCCAAGCTCGCGCAGCATCCCGGCCTGTTCGATCGTGAACGCCTGATGGCGGCGCGCGATCTGCACGAGTTCGACAACGTCTTCACCGCGCCGCTGCATGGCTTTCGCGATGCCGACGACTACTGGCAGCGCGGCTCGGCCAAGCCGCACCTGAGCGCGATCCGTATTCCGGCACTGGTCGTCAATGCGACCAACGATCCGTTCGTGCCCGCGGCCAGTTTGCCGCGGCAAGAAGAGGTCGGCGCGCACGTCACGCTGTGGCAGCCGCCGCATGGCGGCCATGTCGGCTTTCCGCTGGGGCCGCCACCCGGCCACGTGCGCGGCATGCCGGAGCGCGTCGGCGGTTGGTTGTCACAGCACTCGGGGCTTTAGCCGACGATCCGTCGCGACCGGGGCGCGCAGAATCCGGTCATGGATGACATCGTCAAGCAGGCTCTGGCCAAGTGGCCCAACGTGCCGCACTGCTACGGCTGGCTCGGGCTCGATGCGCGCGGCAACTGGTACATGCGGGACGACCGCACGCAAGCCACCGGACCTTTTCCTGCGGCCAAGGGCTCACTGCTGCGGCACGACAAGTTGATCGACTTCATCCAGCGCAACTACGACCACGACGACAGCGGCCAATGGTTCTTTCAGAACGGCCCGCAGCGCGTCTACGTCGAACTGGAAGCCGCCCCCTTCGTCTGGCGCGTGATGGACGATTTTTCGGTGACGGCGCACACCGGCACCCCGGTCGAGCCCAGCGCGTGCTTGCTCGATGAAAGCGGCAAGCTCTATCTGGTGGCGCCGATCGGATTGGGGCTGGTGCACACACAGGACGTCGGGCTGGCGGCCGATGCCATCGAAGCGGGACGCTGGCAGCCGGAGACTGTCGTCGCGGCTGAATTGCCGGAGCGCTTCGGGTTCGTGATGAGCCCGGCCGCAAAAAAGCCGGCCTGAGGCCGGCTTTCGCAAAGGCAGCGCGCGTGTTGCACGCCGCTCCTGCTCTCTCTGATTATTTGGCTGCCGGTGCTGCCGGGGTAGCGGGTGCCGCAGGCGCAGCAGCGTCGGCGGTCGTCGCTGCGGCCGCTGGCGCCGCCCCAGGTGCAGCGGCAGCAGCAGGCGCAGCGCCATCGGCGGGTGCAGCCG
>JAQGMP010000126.1 GCA_028292285.1 Variovorax sp.
GACGCCCTCTTCCAACTCGCGGATGGCCTGGTTGTCGCAGCCGGCCATCATTGCCAGAAGCGCCACCAG
The DNA here is from genome assembly GCA_028292285.1 of Variovorax sp. GTDB lineage: Bacteria > Pseudomonadota > Gammaproteobacteria > Burkholderiales > Burkholderiaceae_C > Variovorax. Next base: position 70 of record JAQGMP010000126.1, read on the forward strand.
GCCGACGGCCGCCCACCTGAGCATCCAGTTTCGTCCGCGCATCGCTTCCCCCGTAAAATTGGCCCAACCGAGGTTTCAGTCTATGTCCTTCTTTCGCCGCCCCCACTACACGTCCGAGATCACCAGCTTCATCGAGGAAATGAAGGAAAAGAAGCCGACGCTCGAAGCCGAGCAGCGCGCCGGCCGCGCTTTGCTGTGGGACAAGCACCTCGACCGCGGCCTGCTCAACGAGTACGGCGAAGCGCGGGTGCCGATGCAGCCCTACGTCTACCAGACGATCGTCAAGTAAGCGCCGATGCGCAGCGACGCGCGGAGCGGCGACGGCGACAGCGACGGGGTCGTTGCGGTCATGCCCGAGGTGGTCGATCAGGTCGCGCTGGCCCGCCTGTATGGCGAGCCGCTGTTCGCGATGCCGAAAGACCTGTACATCCCGCCCGAGGCGCTGCAGGTTTTTCTCGAAGCTTTCGAAGGACCTCTCGACCTGCTGCTCTACCTGATCCGTAAACAGAACTTCAACATCCTCGACATCCCGATGGCGGGGTTGACGCGGCAATACCTGACCTACGTCGACGAGATTCGTCACACCAATCTCGAGCTGGCCGCCGAGTATTTGCTGATGGCCGCGATGCTGATCGAGATCAAGTCGCGCATGTTGTTGCCGCCCAAAAAGACGGCCGATGGCGAAGAAGCCGAAGACCCGCGGGCCGAGCTGGTGCGCCGCCTGCTGGAGTACGAGCAGACCAAGCTGCACGCGGCGGCCTTGAGCGCGGCGCCGCAATACGGGCGCGACTTCTGGAAGGGGCAGGTCTACATCGAGCAATCGCTCAAGCCGCGCTTTCCCGAAGTGGACGTGGTCGACTTGCGCGATGCCTGGGCCGATATCCTGAAGCGCGCCAAGCTCGTGCAGCACCACCACATCTCGCGCGAAGAACTGAGCGTGCGCGAGCACATGAGCATCGTGCTGCGGCACCTGCAGGGGCGCCAGTTCGTCGAGTTCGAAAAGCTCTTCGACGTGACGCGCGGCACGCCGGTGCTGATCGTCACCTTCATCGCGATGCTCGAACTCGCGAAGGAGACGCTGATCGACATCACGCAGGCCGAGGCCTTTGCGCCAATCTACGTGCGGCTGGCTTACACGCCCGCTTAGTTCGCCGCGAAGCAATAGAGCAAGCCGGCGCCGCCGGTCTTCTTGAGCGCTTCGAGTCCGCAGCCTTGCGTGGCGTGCGACGAGTTCCACGTTTTGGCAGGCGCACTCTGGTCAAGGCCGGTTCGGTCGTCACTTTCAAGGGGACCGACCCGAGCGCGCGAAGCCAATGCGCTGCGATTGAAAACCCGCTCAGCTGCCTTCAGCCGAAGGCTCGCGGCCCATCAACGCCGCCACCACCGCGGCCGTGCTTTGCGACCCATCTAGCAGCGCGACCACGCCTTCTGCGATCGGCATGTCGACACCCAGATGGCGTGCGCGCTGCACGACGGTGCGCGCGCAATACACGCCTTCGGCCACGTGGCCCAGCGAGGCGACGGCCTGCGCGAGCGAGCGGCCTTCCGCCAGCAACAGCCCGATCTTGCGGTTGCGCGACAGGTCGCCGGTCGCGGTCAGCACCAGATCGCCGAGGCCCGACAAGCCCATGAAGGTTTCCGCGCGCGCGCCGAGCGCTGCACCGAAGCGCGTCATCTCAGCCAGGCCGCGGGTGATGAGCGCGGCGCGTGCGTTGAGCCCGAGCGCGAGGCCGTCGCACAGGCCCGTGGCGATCGCCAGCACGTTCTTGACGGCGCCGCCCACCTCGACCCCGACGATGTCGTCGTTGGCGTAGACGCGCAGGCTGGGACCATGAAACGCTTCGACCAGCGCGTCGCGCACAGCGGCATGCGGGCTGGCGGCCACGAGTGCAGTCGGATGCGATTGCGCCACCTCCTGCGCAAAGCTCGGCCCGCTGAGCACGCCGGCTGCAAGCCCGGGCGCGACCTGTGCCTGAACCTCGTGCGCCAGCAAGCCGAATGACGGCTCATCGCCTGCGGGCGCCCGCGCCGCTTCGACGCCCTTGCAGAGCCAGACGACCGGCACCGTGGTGCCACGCAGGCCTTCGAGCTGGCCGCGCAAAGCCGCCATCGGCGTCGCGACGATGACCAGTTCGGCGCCGCCCACCAGATCGCCCTGCGCGCCGGCCCGCACCGCGAGGCCGGAAGGAAAGTGAATGCCGCGCAGGTAGCGCGCGTTTTCGCGCGCACTCGCCATGCGCGCGGCCTGCACCGCATCGCGCGCCCACAAAACGACATCATGGCGCGCGGCCGCATTGACCGCCAGCGCGGTACCCCAAGCACCGGCACCGATCACGCTGATCTTCATCGGCGTGTCATCGACGTCGAGACCTTCGGGCCGTTGGGCTGCAGCAGCCGCAGACGCTTATTGCGTCGTGATGGCCGACGGCTGGCCGGCCGCTTGCGCCTGCTGCTGCTCGTACATCGCCTGGAAATTGATCTCGGCCAAGTGCACGGGCGGGAAGCCGCCGCGCTGGATCACGTCGGCCACGTTGCCGCGCAGGTACGGGTACACGATTTGCGGGCAGGCGATGCCGAGGATCGGGCCCATCTGGTCTTCCGGAAGATTGCGGATCTCGAAGATGCCGGCCTGCTTGGCTTCGACCAGAAACACGGTCTTGTCCTGGATCTTGGTCTGCACGGTGGCCGACACGGTGATCTCGTAGATGCCTTCGGTCACGGGCTGGGCATCGACGCCGAGCTGGATGTCGACGGTGGGTTGCTCTTGCTCCAGCAGGATGCCCGGCGAGTTGGGCTGCTCGAGCGACAGGTCCTTCAGGTAGACGCGTTGAATCTGGAACACGGGGTCGAGGGTGTCTGCCATGGCTAACTTTCGAGGATCAAAACAACGCCCGCCGGGGAGAGCTTCCCGCAGCGGGCTGATGGAGGGTAGCTGGCGATTATCGCCGCGCCGGATCAGGGAATCAGGCCGTTCGACCTGATCAGGCGGCTGCGCCCTGCGCGCCTTGAAGCAACGGCACCAGCCCGCCGCGGCTGTCGAGCGCCATCAGCTCGTCGCAGCCACCGACGTGCGTGTCGCCGATGAAGATCTGCGGCACGGTCCGGCGCCGGGTCGTTTCCATCATCGTGCTGCGTGCGGCCGGATCGGTGTCGATGCGGATTTCTTCGATCTGCTCGACGCCCTTGGCTTTCAGGATTTGCTTCGCGCGAATGCAATAAGGGCAAACGGCGGTGGTGTACATCTTGACGGGTTGCATGGTCATCCAGTTCGAGGGCCGTGGGAGGCCTGTGAGTAGTGAGGCGCTTCAGGCCTTTTCAACGGGCAGATTAGCGTCTTTCCAGCCCTTGAGCCCGCCACCGATCACTTGGGCCTGCTCGTAGCCCAGTTTCTTGGCGATGGCCAGCGCACGGCCGGCACGGGCACCTGTGGCGCACATCAGCAAGACCGGCAGCGACTTGTTCTTGACCGTGGCCGGCAGCTTGGTTTCAAGCTGGTCGAGCGGCACGTTGCGCGAGTTGGTCACGTGGCCGGCGGCGAATTCATCGGGCTCGCGCACGTCGACCACCACCGCGCGCTCGCGGTTGATGAGCTGCACCGCGCCTTGCGCCGTGAGCGAGCCGCCCGTGCCGCCGCGTATCAGCGGCCATGCGAGCATCGCGCCCGAACTGAGCGCAATCAGGATGAGCACCCAGTTGTCGATGATGAATTTCACGGTAGTCCTTGAATGGCAAACCGCCGATTTTAGAATGTCAGGTTTCGTAAGCGTCGCCAAAGGCCTCAAATGCACAAGCTGGTACTGATTCGCCATGGCGAGTCGACCTGGAATCTAGAGAACCGTTTCACCGGCTGGACCGATGTCGACCTGACGCCGACCGGTGTCGACCAGGCCAAGCAGGCGGGCCGTTTGCTCAAGGCCGAAGGCTACGAGTTCGACGTGGCCTACACCAGCGTGCTGAAGCGCGCCACGCGCACGCTCTGGCACACGCTCGACGAACTCGACCGCACCTGGTTGCCGGTAGTGCACTCTTGGCGTCTCAACGAGCGCCATTACGGTGGCCTGCAAGGGCTGAACAAGGCCGAGACTGCCAAGAAGTACGGCGACGAGCAGGTGCTCGTCTGGCGCCGTAGCTACGACACGCCGCCGCCGCCGCTGGAGCCGACCGATCCGCGCAGCGAACGCGGCGACGTGCGCTATGCCAAGCTGGCGGCCGAGCAAATACCGTTGACCGAATGCCTGAAAGACACGGTGGCGCGCGTTTTGCCGTTCTGGAACGAGTCGATGGCCCCGGCCATTCGCTCGGGCCGCCGCCTCGTCGTGGCGGCGCACGGCAACTCGATCCGCGCGCTGGTCAAATACCTCGATGGCATTTCGGATTCGGACATCGTCGGCCTCAATATCCCGAACGGCATCCCGCTGGTCTATGAGCTCGATGACGACCTGAAGCCGCTGCGCCACTACTACCTCGGCGATGCCGAGGCCGCCGCCAAGGCTACGGCAGCCGTTGCTTCGCAGGGCAAAGGTTGAGCAACCGCTGAAGTCAAAGCGCAAGCCGCTTGTCGATGCGTTAACTGTTTGTGCCAAGACCGGGGAACCCCGGCAGGCAAATTGCTTCCAAGCTGTGTATATTGGTTTGAGCCACAAGGACACTCTCAAATGGGCCAGAAACTGAAGATCACCGGCTGGGTCGCCGCCGGCGCCGTTGCTGGCGTGTTGACCACCGTCTCTTTGCAGACGGTTGCACGGGGCTCTCTCGCCCCGTTGCCACTCGAAGAATTGCAGCAGCTCGCCGCCGTTTTCGGCATGGTGAAGAGCGATTACGTCGAGCCGATCGACGAGAAGAAACTCATCTCCGATGCGATATCCGGCATGGTCGCCGGGCTCGATCCGCACTCGCAGTACTTCGACAAGAAGTCCTTCAAGGAATTCCGCGAGGGCACGACGGGTCGCTTCGTCGGCGTCGGCATCGAGATTTCGCAAGAAGACGGTCTCATCAAGGTGGTGTCGCCGATCGAGGGCTCACCGGCCTTCCGCGCCGGCCTGAAGCCGAACGACCTGATCACCAAAATCGACGACACCGCAGTGCGCGGCTTGAGCCTCAACGACTCGGTCAAACGCATGCGCGGCGAGTCGGGCACCAAGGTGCTGCTCACCATCTTCCGCAAGGACGAGAACCGTACGTTCCCGGTCACCATCACGCGCGAAGAAATCCGCACGCAATCGGTTCGCGGCAAGGTCATGGAACCCGGCTACGCCTGGATCCGCCTGTCGCAGTTCCAGGAGCGCACGGTCGACGACTTCGTGAAGAAGGTCGACGAAATCTACAAGCAGGAGCCCAACCTGAAGGGCATGGTGCTCGACCTGCGCAACGACCCGGGCGGCTTGCTCGATGCCGCGGTGGCGATCTCCGCCGCCTTCTTGCCGGAGAACGTCACCGTGGTGACGACCGATGGCCAGTTGGCCGAGAGCAAGTCGGTCTACAAGGCGGCGCCGGAGTTCTACCAGCGCCGTGCCGGCAGCGACCCGTTGAAGGGCCTGCCCGCAGGCCTCAAGACCGTGCCGCTGGTGGTGCTGGTCAATGAAGGCTCCGCCTCGGCCAGCGAGATCGTGGCCGGTGCCCTGCAAGACCACAAGCGCGGCACCATCATGGGCAGCCAGACCTTCGGCAAGGGCTCGGTGCAAACCGTGCGCCCGCTGGGTCCGGACACGGGCTTGAAGATCACGACGGCGCGCTACTACACGCCGAGCGGCACCTCGATCCAGGCCAAGGGCATCGTGCCCAACGTGCTGGTCGACGAAAGCGCCGAGGGCAGCCCGTACGCCGCCTTGCGCATGCGCGAGGCCGACCTCGAAAAGCATCTGACCAGCGGCCAGGGCGCCGAAGTCAAAGACCCGGAACGCGAAAAAGCACGCGACGACGCACGCAAGCGCCTGGAAGAAGAAGCCAAGAAGCCGCCGCAGGACCGCAAGGTGCCGGAGTTCGGCACCGACAAGGACTTCCCGCTGGTGCAGGCCCTGGCCAAGCTCAAGGGCGGCCCGGTGGTGGTGAGCAACACCCAGGTCGAGCGCAAGGAAGAGAAGAAGGAAAACTGAGCGGGCTCGCAATCTCATGGACGTGCCCCATGACGACCATGAAGAAAACCGGCGTCTGCTTCGGTATTCGCGGCACCTCCTGCTGGACGAACTGGGGATCGACGGCCAGGCGCGGCTCACCGCAGCGCGCGTGCTCGTGGTCGGCGTCGGCGGGCTCGGCTCTCCCGTGGCGCTGTACCTTGCCGCGGCCGGTGTCGGCCACATCACACTGATCGACGACGACACGGTCGATCTCACCAACCTGCAGCGCCAGATCGCGCACACCACGGCGCGCGTCGGGCAACGCAAGGTCGATTCGGCGGCCGAAGCCATGCGGGCGATCAATCCGGACATCGCCATCGAAACGGTCGGCCTGCGAGCCGATGCCGAGCTGTTGAACCGGCTGGTCGCAGCGTCCGATCTGGTGGTCGATTGCTGCGATAACTTCGCCACCCGCCATGCCGTCAACCGCGCCTGTGTCGCAAGCCGCAAGCCATTGGTGGCCGGCGCCGCGATTCGATTCGACGGGCAACTGAGCGTCTACGACCTGCGCAACGACGAATCTCCGTGCTACGCCTGCGTGTTCCCGCCAGACGCCCAGGTGGAAGAAACGCGGTGCAGCGTGCTCGGCGCGTTTGCGCCGGTGGTCGGCACCATCGGCACCCTGCAGGCACACGAGGCCTTGAAGCTGCTGGCGGGCATCGGCACTTCGCTGGCGGGCCGGCTTCTGCTGTTCGACGGGCTCGAAACGACCTTCGATCGGGTGAAGGTGGCGCGCGACCCGCAGTGCGCTGTGTGCGCGGACCGCGGCTAGACCGCCAAGCCGCCAAGCTGTTTATTGGGCGGCGGTCTTGGCCGTCTTGCCCTTGGCGGCACCATTGGCCGCAGCGCCTGCACCCGGCTTCTGCGCATCGGCCAGCACGCCCTGGCAGTCGGCATCCTGGCCCGGTCCGGTCTCGATCGTCGCGGCCAGCGCGAGCAGCGGGTTGATCGCACCTAGTGCCAGCGCCGCGAGGCCTCGGCCTGCAAGCGGCGTCACCTCGACGAACGGCTTGGGCGAGCCGAAGGTGCCCTTGATGGTCAACGGTGTGCGCAGCGACAAGATGCTCATGTCCTTCGGCTGCGCCTTGATCACGAAATCGAGCGACTCGG
>JAQGMP010000149.1 GCA_028292285.1 Variovorax sp.
GCCGAACCCCGCGACGATGCCCGCACGCACGCCGGAGCGCAGCGAGTTCGACACGATATAGAGCACATCGGGACCCGGCGTCAGGTTCAATAACCAGCCGGCAGCGATGAAAGCCAGCAGGTGCGGAAGATCGGGCATCGTCGACTGCTCGGCATCAGGCTTTGAAAAATCCGCGGATCGCCGCCACCGCGCGATCCACACCGGCCGCGTCGACATCGAGGTGCGTCACGAAGCGCAGCCGATAGAGTCCCGCTGCCAGAATGCCCTGGGCATTCAGGCTCGCCAGCAACTCGGCCGAGCGCGCCTTCGCCGCATCGGCGAGGTCGATGAAGACGATGTTGGTCTGCGGCGCCTCGACCGTGAGGCCGTCGATGCCGGCCAGGCCGGCGGCGAGTCGCTTCGCCAATGCGTGATCGTCCGCCAGCCGCTCGATGTGGTGGTCGAGCGCGTGCGACGCAGCCGCTGCCAGGAGGCCGGCCTGCCGCATGCCGCCGCCGGCCATCTTGCGGATGCGGTGTGCGCGCGCAATGAATTCGCGCGAGCCGCACAGGGCCGACCCGATCGGCGCCCCGAGTCCCTTGCTGAAACACACCGACACGCTGTCGAAGCAGTCGGCGATGCGGCGCGCTTCGGCGATCACCAGAGCCGTTCGGGCTGAGCCCGTCGAAGCCGCCCCCAGCCCTTCGACAAGCTCAGGGCGAACGGACGCCACCGCCGCATTGAACAACCGTGCGCCATCGAGGTGCCGCTGCAGACCCCTGGCTTTTGCCAGATCGGTTGCCGCCTGCACGTAATCGAACGGCAGCAACTTGCCGCCCAGCGTATTTTCCAAAGCAAGCAGCCTGGTGCGCGCAAAGTGCGCATCGTCGGGCTTGATGGCGGCTTTGATCGCGGCGATCGGCAAGGTGCCATCCTCTGCATGGTCGAGCGGCTGCGGCTGCACGCTGCCGAAGACGGCCGCACCGCCGCCTTCCCATCGATACGCATGTGCCTGCTGCCCGACGATGTACTCGTCGCCGCGGCCGCAGTGCGACAGGATCGCGCAGAGGTTGCTTTGCGTACCGGTCGGCACGAACAACGCAGCCTCGAAGCCGAGCATGGCGGCGATCTTTTCCTGCAGCGCATTGACGCTCGGGTCGGTGCCGAACACGTCGTCGCCCAACGGCGCGGCGGCCATGGCGGCGCGCATGGCGGCGGTCGGTTGCGTGACGGTGTCGCTGCGAAGGTCGACGGTTTTCGAGGCGGTCAAGGCGCTCACTCCAGAAAGTTCTTGAGCATGGCGTGGCCGTGCTCGGTCAGTATCGATTCGGGGTGAAACTGCACGCCTTCGATGCGCACGTCGTGCGCGAAGGCAGTGTGGCGCACGCCCATGATTTCGCCGTCGTCCGTCCAGGCAGTCACGGCCAATTCGGCCGGACAGCTGTCGCGTTCGATGGCCAGCGAGTGGTAGCGGTTGACCGTGAACTTTTCCGGCAGGCCGGCGAAGACGCCCTCGCGCGTGGTCGTGATCTCGCTCGTCTTGCCATGCATCAGCTGCTGCGCGCGGACGATCTTGCCGCCGAAGGCTGCGCCGATTGCCTGATGGCCCAGGCACACGCCGAGGATCGGCAGCTTCCCCGCGAACGCCTCGATGGCCGCGACCGACACACCGGCTTCTGCCGGCGAGCAAGGCCCCGGCGACACCACCAGCCGCGTGACGCCGGCCGCGATGCGCTCGCCGATCTGCACCACCGTGATCTCGTCGTTGCGCACCACGTCGACCTCGGCACCCAGCTCACCCAGGTACTGGACGATGTTGTAGGTGAACGAATCGTAGTTGTCGATCATCAGGACTTTGACAGCTGGTTTCATGGTTTGCCCACGATCCTGTGCACGCCCTTGACGACCGGGAACACATTGAAGTTGATCAACAGCGCCAGCTTGAGCCCCGACAAGCGCAGCGCTGCCATGACCTGTGCGCGGTGCAGGTCCGTCAGCAACTCGGCCGCCTTCAATTCGACGACGACCGATTGCTCGACCACGAAGCCGGCGCGGTACACGTCGCCGAGCGGCCGTCCTTTGTACATCGCGCCGAACGGCACGTTGCGGATGAACCCGATCTCGCGCTCGGCAAGCTCGATTTCCAGCGCGGCCGCGTAGGCGGTTTCGAGCAGCCCGGTGCCGAGCACGCGCTGCACCTCGACAGCGGCGCCGATGATCTCGTGCGAGAAATCGTTCTGTGCGTTCTGTAGTTCGCCAGCAGTCATTCGAGTCCTTCTTCCACCAGTTCAGCCGCACGCAACAGCGCGCGCGCCTTGGCTTCGGTTTCTTTCCATTCCAGCTCGGGCACGGAGTCGGCCACGACACCCGCCGCCGCCTGCACATGCAGCACCTGGTTCTTGATGATGCCGGTGCGGATCGTGATCGCCACATCCATGTCGCCCGCGTAGCTGATGTAGCCGCAGGCGCCGCCGTAGATGCCGCGCTTGATCGGCTCCAGCTGGTCGATGACGTCCATCGCGTGCTCCTTGGGAGCGCCGGTCAGCGTGCCGGCTGGTAAGGTTGCTTTCAGCACGTCGATGGCGGTCATGCCGTCTTTCAGCGTGCCTTCGACATTGCTCACGATGTGCATCACATGGCTGTAGCGCTCGACCGCAAAGGCCTCGGTGACCTTCACCGTGCCGATCTTCGCGATGCGGCCGATGTCGTTGCGCGCCAAGTCGATCAGCATCACGTGCTCGGCGCGCTCTTTCGGTTCGTGCAGCAGCTCTTCTTCGTCTTTCTTGTCGAGCTCGGGCGAGGCGCCGCGCGGGCGAGTGCCGGCCAGCGGGCGGATGGTGATCTTCTGCTGGCCGTCGGCCGTATTTTCCTGGCGCACCAGGATCTCGGGCGATGCGCCGACCACATGGAAATCGTCCAGGTGGTAGTAGTACATGTA
>JAQGMP010000190.1 GCA_028292285.1 Variovorax sp.
TGCTGCTGATGCCCTTGACGACAGGATTCGTCACGCTGCTCATCGCCGCATTGGCGATCGGCTTCGGCAATGGCATCGGCTCGGGAATGATCATGACCCTCGGTGCCGACCACTCGCCACGGCACGGTCGCGCGCACTTCCTCGGCGTGTGGCGATTGATGTCGGACATCGGCTCTTCGTCCGGTCCCGCACTGTTGTCGCTGCTGGCAGCATCGCTGTCGCTGGCCGCAGGCATCGCTTTCACCGGCGTGATAGCGCTGGCCGCAGCTGTGGCGCTGGCCTGCTGGATTCCTGCCCGGCGCACGGATGCGGGCACGGCCAACAAAGCGCACTGAAGCAACCGTCAGCCGACTTTTGACCCGGAGCCGGGGTCATGGCGGTCGCGTCAAAGGCCCTTCGAGGTGGTTGCTGCGGCGCGCATGGTGGTGACCGCGGGGCGCGGACGTGCGTTTGTTAGCGTGTTGGCGCGCCACTTCCATGTTTGTTCAGTTGCCCCACGCCCTTGCTCGCCGACGTCGGCGACAGGGACGCGAGAAGCGTAGGCGGCACACGCGTATGGACATGCCGCGCACGGGTGCGACGCGTGGCGCGGCGCGTATTCCACCGGGCGTTCGAGAGAGCTCCCTTCAACCCCGCAACGTAAACACCACCGACAGGTAAGTGACTGGCATCAGGCCGATCCCCTCGATCCCATGCAGCGTCGTCGCATCGAACAGCAGCGAGTCGCCCGCAACCAGCGCGACCACCTTCGTGCCATAGCGGTAGCTCACCTCACCAGACAGCAGGTACAGAAACTTCAGCCCGGGATGCTGGAAGGTCACATAGGGTTCGGCCTCCGGCAGCAGGGTGACGAGGTAAGGCTCCACGAAGAGGTTCCCTGACAGCAGATGCCCCAGCAACTCATAGCGGTAGTCATTCACCGCACCAAGCCGCTCCACCAAGATGCCCCTGCCGGCTCGCACATGGCAGAAGTCCGAGCGGCTGGGTTGGTCCCCGAAGAAGCGGGAGATCGGCACCTGCAGGCCCGTCGCGATGCGGTCCAGCGTTTCCACCGAAGGAGACACCAAACCCCGCTCGATGCGCGAAAGCAGGGACCGAGAGACGCCGCAGCGGCTGGCCAAATCCCCACCGGACATTCTGGTGGCCATGCGCAGCGCTCGCACCTGACTGCCCAGCAGGGATGCCGGCAGGCTGCGCACGGGAGGCGTATCGCGCAGCGGTCGCAGGCGCGTCACCGACGCCGGCAGCCTCAAGGGCTGGGCAGTTGGTAGCGGTGAGGCAAGCCGTGGTTGAGCCATGTACGAAGCCGTTCCTTGTTTATGCGAGGCACGAGGCATCTGATTGTGGACGATCGTCCGTGGTTTGATCGTACACACGGCGCGAGCATTTGTCCATGCCAATTGCCTCGCCCAAACACGCGCTTGATCCGGCGTTGTTGGCCCTTGGCCGGGCAATCCAGTCATTGCGCAAGGCACGCGGCATTTCACAGGAAGAGCTTGCGCACCGCAGCCATATCGATCGCTCTTACATGAGCAGCATCGAGCGTGGCACTCAAAATCCGGGCGTGATGACCGTGGTGCAGATCGCTGATGGCATCGGGGTTTCGATGGCTTGTCTGATCGCAGAAGCGGGCCTGTAGCTCTTAGTGCGATTGCACTTGATATTCTCAAGCGGAGATCATGCACAGCGAGCGAAGACCCCGCAGCGCAACATCCGGAGGCGAAAACGTGAGCGAACTCTTGAGGCCACAGCGGTAAAGGTTTCAATGCGATACGGGACCGTCGGTGCATCATCGCTACCATCGCCCGGCATCGCCACAGACGTGCCGGTAGCAGGCAGCCACAGCGGATATAACTCCGGCGACAGCGCTCACCACTGGTACTGCGGCCGTAATTTCGTCGCTCATGCTTGGGCGAGTCGGCCTCGGCGCAAGGCTAGACGCCAAGGCCCGAGGTGAACACAGGCCGCGGCTCAATCCGCGCTGGGTAGCCCAAGAAAGAAGATGGCACATTGACAATCTTCGCGTCGGGACGAACCCAGACCCGGTGCAGATAACCATCCTCCGCATCCGGCACAGCCGCGATAGACACGGCTCCCCGAGGCGCATCTAGGGGCCTCTAGCAATAGGCGAGCGATGTCTGTCGGGCTTTTGGACGAAGGTCATCCGACCGAATTTCGGCGGTTGCAGTGTCAGCAGAGATGCCGGCCTACTTAGTCGACTCAATGCACGGCGCCTGACGTGCGAGAGTGTCCGCAGAGGCGGGTAGCGGCTTTGAATTTTCCGGTTCCCCGCCAGCCAGCGACGAATCAGTCAGCTCATCACGCCCAAGAAGTGCAGGTCCATTTCTGCTCGAAGCATGTCTGCGGCCCGCTCCAACTCGCTTGCTTTTTCGAGTTGATCCATCGTGGGGCCCACACCGATCCCTTGTAGACACTTTCTGGCTGCCATATCGACTTCACTTCGGGCTTTTCGGGCAATCTGGTCTGCGAGATGCCACCGCGCGTGCAGACCCTGCCATTTTCCGACCGATTGACATTCGACGAGCATGAACCACTCCTCGATCAAAACGTTCTCGTTGGCTCGCAAGTATGAGGATCGCTGCCTGTGCGCGCAAGTTCGCTGGCTCCGTGATGTTGTAGGCTTGCCAGCATGCCGAACGCGATCAAAATCTACCCATGGATTGAAAGCGACATTTCAGCAGGCCGTCCGACACGACGACCTCAAATTAGGCGGATAGCATTCAAACCATGAAAACCGAATACGGCACGCTCGAAATGGCTCCCCCACCTATCGGCGAGCGGAAGCGAAAGGTGTGGGCGCGCCCTGTCGCGTTGCTGACCGTCGGTATCGCTTGCGCAGTGATTCTCAGCTTCGTATTGCGCTGATCGGCTATGTGTGGCCGGACATGCACTTGCGAGGCATGCCGCCGGCGGACGCTGCGCCGGAGTGGCTCGATCCCCTAGCATCCGAAAATGTGCAACCGATACGTCACGCCCGCTGAGGCCGAGATGGAGCGCTCCTGGCACCTCGGTCCGACGAACCAGCCGCCAATGTTTCCGCGCCAGGTGTTCCCCCGCACAACACCTCACGCAGGCGAGCTCCAGTCGAGAAGCTGCCAGCACCGGCGCAAGAGGTCGATAGCGCCCACGGTGCCTTAGACGCTCACGCGCCTAGCTCTATCAGGCGGATCACGGCGACCGAAGGCAAGAAACCGTGCCTTACTTCACAAGAGAAGCGCCCGTGCGTCGTGTCATGACGATGTCCATCGCGAAGTGACTGCCGGAGGTGACCAGCAAGGACGGCGAGGATGCAAAGACCATGCTGATACACTGCCGCCGCCGAGCGAGCGCCGCCGGCGAATCCGGGTTGTGTCGGGATCGCCGAGAGGCTTTTTCACCCCTGCAAGACAAGCTGGAGACAAAACGATGAGCACCCAACGATCCCCTTCGCGCCGATACCTTTTTGCGGGGCTGGCGTTCGCAGCCCTGTCCGCGGCCGCGCAGGCCGACGTCCTCGACGACGTCAAGGCCCATGGTGTGGTCAAGTGCGGCGTGACGCTCGCCGCGCCCGGCTTCTCGGCCGAGGACAACACGGGCAAGCGCCAGGGCTTCGACATCGACATGTGCAAGGCCATCGCCGCCGCTGCGCTCGGTGACGCCAGCAAGATCCAGCTCGTGCCGATGGACCTCAAGACCGCCTTCGCCGGCCTCCCGACAGGCGCGGTCGACGTGCTGACGCACCGCTTCACCTGGACGCAGAGCCGCGACGTCAGCGGTATGAAGTTCGCCAAGGTCATGTTCTTCGACGGCCAGGGCTTCGCCGTGACCACCAAGTCGAAAGCCAGCAAGCTGGCCGACCTCAACAACGCGACGATCTGCACCGCTCAGGGCAGCACCTCGGAAC
>JAQGMP010000255.1 GCA_028292285.1 Variovorax sp.
CGCGTGGTCGACCTGGCGGGCGAGAGCTTCGATTGTGCGGTGCGCGTCGGCGACATGCCCGACTCGTCCCTGGTCAGCCTGCGGCTGGCCGACAACCGGCGCCGTTGCGTCGCCACGCCGGGCTTCGTCAAGCGGCACGGCGCGCCGCAGCACCCGAGCGAGCTGTCGCGCTTCGCTTGCCTGACCTTGTCGAGCGATGCGTCGCAGACCCGCGGCTGGGCCTTTCGGATTCCCGACGCCACAGGCAAGCCCGAGGTGATCCACTTCAAGCCGCACGGTCCGCTCGATTGCTCCGACGGCCAGGTGCTGCACGACTGGTGTCTGGCCGGTCACGGCATCGCGTGGCGCAGCACGTGGGAGGTCGAGGCCGAGATCGACGCCGGCTTGCTGGTGCCGCTGCTCGACGCCTACGCCGCGCCGGCCAACGGTATCTATGCGCTGTTCCCGCATGCCCGGCACCTGCCGCTGCGGGTCCGGCTTTGGCTCGATTTTTTGAAGCAGCAGTACGGCCGGCCGGAATTTTGGGGAGAAGTTCGCTGAAGTCCGTCGAAGTTCGTTGAATACGGGGCGAAACATGGTGTTGTCGGTGGTTGGACGGCGGTCTCTGCATTGCACAATCCGGCCATGAAAATTTCAGTCGTCACCATCTCCTTCAATCAGGGCGAATACCTGCGCGCCTGCATCGACTCGGTGTTGAATCAGAACTACCCCGACCTCGAATACATCGTGGTCGACCCCGGCAGCAAGGACGACAGCCGCGCCATCATCGATTCGTACGGGGACAAGATCATCCGTGTCTACGAAAAAGACGATGGCCCGTCGGATGGCTTGAACAAGGGCTTCGCCCACGCCACCGGCGAAGTGCTCGCCTTCATCAACGCCGACGACGAGTTGCTGCCCAACTCTCTGCAACGCATGGCCGATGAATTCACGCGCCAGCCCGACGCGGACCTGGTGATGGGATGCGGCTATTTCTCCGACGAAAAAGGCCAGCGCGGCAAGCGCATCCTGCCGTCGCGCCTGACACCGTGGCTCTACGTGAACGGCGGCGTCACGCTGTTTCAGCAGGGCACGTTTTTCCGCCAGGCGATCTTTCGCAAGGTGAACGGCTTCAAGAAAGCCAACCGCACGTCGTGGGACGCCGAGCTGTTTCTCGATATGGCGCTGGCCGGCGCCAAGTTCGTTCGCATCGAAGACGACATCGCACTGTTCCGCATGTACCCCGGTTCGATCACCGGCAGCGGACGCCTGCAGAAGCTGTACGAGGCCGACAACCTGCGCATGTTCAAGGCGGTGATGGGGCGCGAACCCCGGCCGGCCGACCGGCTGGTCAACAAGGTAGCGAGGGCAATGAAGTTCGCGGCCGATCCGGGTTACGCATTGCGCCGCATGCGCTGAAGCGGCGGCAGAATAGGCGCGCTGTCGTCTATTTTTTTGGGAAAGCCATCGATGACCCTCGAAGCCATCCTCGCGTACCTGCACCTGCTGGCCATCCTGACGATGGTCGTCTTCATCGCAAGCGAAGCCGCGCTGTGCCGGGTGCAGTGGCTGAATGCGGCCGTGGTCGAGCGGCTGGCCAAGGTCGACATGGTCTACGGCATCGCCGCCATCGCGGTGCTGGCCACCGGCATCGCGCGCACCTGGTGGGGCGTCAAGGGCACGGCTTGGTACTGGACCAACCCGCTGCTGCACGTGAAGCTGGGGCTCTTCATCATCGTCGGCGTGCTGTCGATCTTTCCGACGCTCACCTACTTTCGCTGGCGCAAAACGCTGCGCGCCACCGGCAAGCTGCCGCTCGAAGGCGACATCAAGAAGACGCGGCGGCTCGTGATGATGCAAGCGCATTTGATCGCGCTCATTCCGCTGGTCGCCGTCTTTCTCGCGCGCGGCTTCGGCAAATAAGCGCCGCATGGGACCCGCCGGCATCCAGCTTCTTTTTGCCGGCACGATTTTCAGCAGTGCCTTCCTGCTCTTTCTGGTTCAACCGCTCATCGCCAAGCAGATCCTGCCGTGGTTCGGCGGATCGGCTGCCGTGTGGTCGATCTGCATGGTGTTCTTCCAGGTCGTGCTGCTGGCCGGCTACGCGTATTCCGACTGGGTCACGCGGCGCCTGAGCGTGAAGGCGCAGGCGCGGCTACACGTTGGGCTGCTGCTCGTGAGCCTGGCGTTTTTGCCGATCGTCACCAGCGCGCGCTGGAAGCCGACCGGCGCCGAAGACCCGACGCTGTGGATCCTCGGGCTGCTGCTCGGCACCATCGGACTGCCGTATTTTTTGCTGTCGACGACCGGGCCGCTGGTGCAGTCGTGGGTGGCGCGCACGCCGTGGGGTGCGCAGGTGTATCGCTACTTTTCGCTGTCGAACCTGGCGTCGCTGGCGTCACTGCTGGCGTATCCGGTGCTCATCGAGCCGTACAGCTCACTGGTGCAGCAGGCGTGGGGCTGGTCGTGGGGATTCGGTGCCTTTGCCGCGCTGTGTGCGGGCACGACGATCTATGTGTCGCGGCGCTGGTCGACCGGCGCGCCGCATGTGGCTGCCATCGCGACCGCCGAAACAGTCCCCGATGCAAAGCCGCGCACCGCCGACTACCTGCTGTGGCTCGCGCTACCTGCCCTCGGCTCCTGGCTGCTGCTCGCCATCACCAACCACATCACGCAGAACGTCGCGGCGATCCCGTTCTTGTGGGTTCTGCCGCTGTCGGTCTATCTGCTGACCTTCGTGCTGTGTTTCGAAAGCGACCGCTGGTATAGCCGCGGCATCTTCCTGCCGGGCGCGGCGGCGATGCTGCTGTTGTGCGCCTTCGGCCTGCAGGACAGCGTCGGCTCCAACGTCAAGACGGCCTTGCCGATCTACGTTGCCGGGCTCTTCGTACTCTGCATGTTCCTGCACGGCGAGATGGCCCGGATGCGGCCGGGGCCGAGCTACCTCACGCGCTTTTATCTGATGCTGTCCCTCGGCGGCGCGATGGGCGGCGTGACGGTCGGGCTGATCGCACCGCACGTGCTGCCGGCTTACTACGAGCTCGGCATCGGGCTGGTGCTGACGGCGCTGCTCGGCGCCGTTCTGTCGGGAAGACGGTCGGGAGGGCGGTCGGGCCGTCGCCGATGGCTGGGCGGTGCCAGCGTGGCGGTAGCCGCCTGCTGTGCGTGGTTTCTGTCGGTGCAGATCCGCGACGACACCACCGATGCACGCGGCCTCTTGCGCAACTTCTACGGCACGCTCATCACGCTCGACACGCGCCGCGACGACCCGAACGACAACGTGCGGCAGATGTACCACGGCTCGGTCAAACACGGCGAGCAGTTCCTGGCGGCGGCGCGGCGGCGCGAGCCGACGACGTACTACGGCGCAT
>JAQGMP010000279.1 GCA_028292285.1 Variovorax sp.
CCGTTGACGGCCCATATTCCGGTGATTTTTCTGACCAGCTCCGGCAGCCTCGAAGAGCGGCTCACCGGTCTGCGCGAAGGTGCCGTCGATTACATACTGAAGCCCTTCGAGGCCGCCGAGGTGCTGGCACGCATCCGCGCTCATTTGCGCCCCGTGTCGCCCTCGATGGCGTCGCCAGTGTCTTCATCAGCATCGCCTTCTGTTTCGCCATCGAGGGCGCCCCTGACAGCGTCGTCGCACGACATGGCATCGACCCCCGCCGCTGCGGCCACACAAGAAGATCAGCCCGACCATGTGCTGGTGCAGGCCGCGGTGCGCCAGGTCGAGGCCAACCTGGCCAGCATGCCGACCCTGGCCGAAATCGCGCGCCGCGTCGGCACCCATGAAAAGCGCCTGACCAAGGCCTTTCGCCAGCAGACCGGCATGTCGGTCTTCGAATTCGTGCGCGAACAGCGGCTCGGCCTGGCGCGGCGGCTGCTGACGCAAACGCCGCTCGGCATCGCCGACATCGCCGCCGAGGCGGGCTTCTCGAGTGCCGCCAACTTTGCCACCGCCTTCAAGGCCGGCCTGGGCACGTCGCCGAGCGAATACCGGGCCCAGCTGGCGTCGCGACAAAGGCCGCCTTGACCCGGTCGCCGCGGGCGGTTGCCGCCTGGTGGCTCGCCGCGTGCCGCGTTGCCGCCCTGTGTCTTGCCGCGTATCTGTCGACCGCCTTCAGCGTGGCCGGCGCAGCCACCGCGGTGCACACGGCCGATGCGCGCTGGCCGCTCTCTCTTGCCACACGCGTCGACATGCTCGAAGACAAGACGGCCCGGCTTTCGCTCGATGGCGTGCTGGCCGACGCGAGCGCGGCGGTGCCGGTGCCGCCCGACTCGCCGCGCTTCGTTCCGGCCACCGCGCTTCAGCTGCAGCCGGGCTTCACGCGGTCGGCGTACTGGCTGCGCCTGCGCGTCGCCAACGACGGCCGCGATGAAGAGCGGCTGCGGCTGGTGTTGCGCTCGCCGCGCCTGCAGCAGGTCGATTTCTACTGGAACATCCGCGGCGCCGAGCCCGCTGGCTGGCAACACAGCCGCGCCGGCACGGCGGTCAGGGTGAGCGAACAGGAGCCGGCACGGCGCGAGCCCTTGCTGCCGATCAACCTCGATCCGGGCCAGGACGCGGAGGTGCTCGTGCGCGTTGTCAGCGCGTCGAGCCTGCAGATCCAGCCCTGGCTCTATCCGGCCGATGCCTGGCTCGACCGCGAAACCCGCGACGCACTGAAAGACGGCGCCCTCATCGGCGGGCTGTTGATGATGGCTGCGTATTCGCTCGTGCTCTGGCTGCTGTCGCGCAGTGCCGCGATGGGCTGGCAGGGCGCCGGCTTCGCCATGCTCGCCATGTACGAAGGATCGTTTCGCGGCTTGACGCGTTTCTATCTCTGGCCGGAAAGCCCCGTGTGGGCATCGCGTGCGCCCGGCGTGCTGGGCGGCGCATGCGTGCTGGTGCTGATGTTCTATCTGCACAGCCTGGCGCGGCGTTTGCGCATCCAGCCTTCGGGGCTTCCGTGGTTCATCGCACTGGCCGTCACGCAGGGCGCGGTGTGCCTGGGCATGCTCATCGGCGACTACTACGTCTTCATGCAGATCAACCTCGGCGTGTCGCTGCTCATCGTCTGCAGCCTCGTGGTCGCCGGCTACCTGTATGTGCGGCGCGAGGGCGGCCACCACAAGCTGCTGCTGTGCGCCATTCTTTTCGCGCTGCTGAGCGTCGGTTTGCGCAACGTGGGACTGCAGGGCGCTTTGCCGCCGATCCTGGCCGGCATGCGCAACTACGCGACGGGCTTCACGACGGCAGTCGCGGCGCTGGTGGCCCTGGCGGTGTGGGCGCACCAGACCTCGCAACAGCGCCAGCAGATCCAGGACAAGATGATCGATTTGCTGAGCCGCCAGCACCATCGGCTGCGGCGCGCCGTCGCCCGGCAGACACGGGCGCTGAACACCGCGCTGGCCGAAGCCGAAAGCAACTACCGCAAGCAGACCCGGATCATGGCGTTCATCGGCCACGACCTGCGCGCACCGCTGGCGACCATCGTGGGCTACGCGCGTCTCATGCGCCACGACGGCCCTGCGATCCAGGCCGGGCGCGCGAGCCATCTGGACACCATCGAACGCGAGGCGACCTACCAGCTCACGCTGATCGACGAGCTGCTCGAACATGCACGCGGGGAGCGCGATCAGCTCACGCTGGCGCCGACCGTGATCGACCTCGCCGTCCTGCTCGATGCCGTCGCACAGCACGCGGCGAGCTTTGCGGCGCAGCAGCGCAACGCGTTCGTCTTCGTGCCCGATCCGGCCGGGCCCCGCTGGGTGCTGCTCGACGGCGCGCGGCTGCAGCAGGTGCTGCTTCACTTGCTGGCCAACGCCGGGACGTTTGCACGCGACGGCTGCATCAGCCTGCGCGTCGGCTCGCATCGCGAAGGTAACGGAAGTGACGGAGGTGACGGAGGTGACGAAGGCCGCCACGGCACCGGCGACTGGCGGCTGAGCTTCGAAGTGACCGACACCGGAACGGGCGTCGAAGCCGAAGACCGGGCGCGCGCCGCCGACAGCTTCGAGCAGGCCCAGCCGGCGGACGGCGCTCCGGCCAGCCCCGGCGATTCCGGTGGTTCCACCGGTTCTACAGGCCAGGGCAGCCTCGGACTCGGGCTATTCATCGCGCAGCGCATCGTTCGGCGCATGGGCGGCGAATTGTCGCTGCAGAGCACCGCGGGACGTGGGTGCCACTTTCGCTTCGAGCTGCTGGCGCCGGAAGCCGAGGCCCCGTTGCCGGTCGGCGCGGCCCACCCAGCTGAGCAGGTGTCGACACAGCCGCCGCCGCTTCAGCTTGCCCACGCCGCATCCTCGGCCCCATTGGCGCCATCGGCTACGTCACCTGGCACCCATCCTGGCGCCCATCCGACCAGCGACGCATTGGAGCTCTTGCGCCAGTTGGCGGACGCCTGCCAGTGGAGCGGGATCGAAGATTGGCTCGTGCAAACGTCGGCGGCGCAACCGTACTGCAGCGGGTTTTTCGCGGCCGTGCGCGAGGCACTGGCCGCATTGGATTTCGAAGGCATTCAGCGCCTGGCGACTGTGGCCGCCGCAGCACCCGCCGCAACATCCGCAAGCGCGACCCCCGCAGC
>JAQGMP010000291.1 GCA_028292285.1 Variovorax sp.
GAAGTGGGACCGCGGCGATCATCGCCCGTACCTGTTCGACCGACCCGCGACCCGCATCGCCGACCGGCGTGAGCCGATGCGCAATGGTCTGCGGCAACACCGCCTGCACATCGTCCGGCGCCACGTAATCGCGGTTGGCCAGCAGCGCCTGCGCCTTGGCCGCGCGCAGCACGGCGATGCCGGCGCGCGGCGACAAGCCCTGCAAGAACCAGCGGCCGTTGCGGGTCGCTGCGATCAGGTCCTGCACGTAGTTCAGCAGCGCGTCGGCAGCGTGAATCTGCTGCACCTTTTGTTGCAGCGCGGTGAGTTCGCCCGGGGTGAGCAGGGCGGGCAGTCCGCTGAGCATTTCGCGCCGGTCGGCGCCGGCCAGCAACAGGCGCTCCGCGGCGCGGTCGGGGTAGCCGAGCGAGATCCGCATCAGAAAGCGGTCGAGCTGCGATTCGGGCAGGGCGAAAGTGCCGAGCTGATCGTGCGGGTTCTGCGTCGCGATCACGAAGAAGGGCGTCGGCAGCGGCCGGGTTTCGCCCTCGACCGTGACCTGCTTTTCTTCCATCGCTTCGAGCAGCGCGCTCTGCGTCTTGGGGCTGGCGCGGTTGATTTCGTCGGCCAGCAGCACCTGCGCGAAGATCGGCCCGGGATGGAACACGAAGGCCTGCTGCGTGCGGTCGTAGATCGCCACGCCCGACAGGTCGCCCGGCATCAGGTCGGCGGTGAACTGCACGCGCGAAAAATGCAGCCCGAAGGTGTGCGACAACGCATGGGCGAGGGTGGTTTTGCCGACGCCCGGAACGTCTTCGATCAGCAGGTGCCCACCTGCCAAAAGACACGCCACGCAGTCCTTGACCTGGGCCTCTTTGCCCACGATCACCGTGTTAAGCTGACCGAGCAAACTGGCGAGCTTCGCGGCGACGTCCATTTTTGTATCCATATGCAAACAATACCGTAAGGCCCGACAGCCCTGTGCTGAATGAGGCTTCGGCGTGCGACAGAGACATGGGCAAAACCGGCTATTTCATTCATCGCGACTTCTGGAAGCACGAGATGGGCCGGGGGCATCCGGAATGCCCCGAGCGGCTCGATGCCATCGAAGACCGGCTCCTCGCGACCGGCGTTGCCGATGCGCTGGAGCGCTGCGAAGTGCCGCTGGCCACGTTGCCACAGATCACCCGCGCGCACACCACCGAACACGTCGAGCACCTGGAACAACTGAGCCAGCGGCTGATCGCCGATGCGCCCGCCGGTGGCCCGGACCACGCGCAGATCGACCCCGACACCTCGCTCAACAGGTTCACCGTGCTGGCCGCGCGCCGCGCCGCCGGGGCCGCCATCGCAGCCACCGACGCGGTGATGGCGGGCGAACTCGAAAATGCTTTTTGCGCGGTGCGCCCGCCCGGCCACCATGCCTGCCACGACAAGGCGATGGGCTTCTGCTTTTTGAACAACGTCGCGATTGCCGCGCGCCATGCGATCGAGGTGCACGGCCTGAAGCGCGTGGCCATCGTCGACTTCGACGTGCACCACGGCAACGGCACCGAGAACATCCTGTCGAACGACCCGCACGTGCTGATGGTCAGCTTTTTTCAGCACCCGTTCTATCCGTTCAGCGGCGCAGACCATCCTGCGGCCAACATGCTCAACCTGCCGGTGCCGGCGTACACCAAGGGCATGGATGTGAGGGAGCTGATCGAGATGATGTGGATTCCGCGACTCGAAGAATTCCAGCCCGAGATGATCTTCATCAGCGCCGGCTTCGACGCGCATCGCGAAGACGAACTCGGCCAGATGGGCCTCAACGAAAACGACTTCGCCTGGATCACCGGGCGCGTCCGCGACATCGCCAGGCGCTACGCCAAGGGCCGCATCGTGTCGATGCTCGAAGGCGGCTACAGCCTCGACGCGCTGGCGCGCAGCGTCGAGGCGCATGTGCGGGTTCTGGCTGACCTGTGACCAGCGCGTGAACATCGGGTCGATGGATTTCAGCCAGTTCTCCGAGCGCCTGTCGCAGGTCGATCCGCGCAGCGTCGCGATCGAACTCGCCGCGCTGGTGGCCTGCATCGCACTCGCGTGGATCGTCTGCCGCTGGTTCGGCCGCGACCAGGGCAAAGAGTCGATCTGGTTCGGCGAGCGTGTATGGGACGGCTTGCTGTTCCCGTTGCTGGCGCTGCTCTTCACCGACATGGCGCGGCGCGGGGTCGCCGCTTTTCAGCCGGTGGTGCTGCTGCGCATCGCCGTGCCGGTGTTTCTGTCGCTCGTCGCCATTCGGCTTTTCGCGCGGGTGCTGCGTGCCGTGTTTCCGACCTCGGCGCTGGTGCGGCTGGCCGAGCGAACCATCTCGTGGATCGCCTGGATCGCGGCCGTGCTGTGGATCGTCGGGCTGCTGCCGCCGGTGCTGGCAGAGCTCGACGCCATCACGCTGGACTTCGGCAAAACGCACGTCAGCGTGCGGACGATTCTCGAAGGCATTTTCTGGGCCGGCGTGGTGATGGTGATCGCGCTGTGGATCGCCGCCACGATCGAAAAACGCATCCTGCGCGAGGCGGTGTCGGACCTGTCGATGCGCAAGGTGGCGTCGAACGCGGTGCGCGCTGCGCTGTTGCTGGTCGGCCTGCTGTTCGCACTGTCGGCGGTCGGGGTCGACCTCACCGCGCTGTCGGTGCTGGGCGGTGCGGTCGGCGTCGGTTTGGGCTTCGGTCTGCAGAAGCTCGCAGCCAACTACGTGAGCGGCTTCGTGATCCTGCTGGAGCGCTCGATCCGCATCGGCGACAACGTGAAGGTCGACGGTTTCGAAGGACGCATCACCGACATCAAGACGCGCTACACGCTGGTTCGCGCCAACAACGGACGCGAGTCGATCGTGCCGAACGAGACGCTCATCACCAGCCGCGTCGAGAACCTGTCGATCTCCGACATGAAGTTCAACATCACGACCAACATCGTGGTCGGCTACGACAGCGACGTGGCACAGGTGCAGGGCATCTTGTGCGAGGCAGCCAAGGCGCAG
>JAQGMP010000160.1 GCA_028292285.1 Variovorax sp.
TCGAAGCTCACGTCGCGAATGGCGGAGACCCAGCCATCGTCGCCGCGGAATTCCACGGTCAAATTGTGGACTGCGAGCACGGGGTTCGTCACCTCAGGCCTCCACTTTCAGCCGTGGGTCGAGCACGTCGCGCAGCCCGTCGCCCAAGAGGTTCATTCCCAACGCAGCCAGGCTGATGGCCAGCCCCGGGAACAGCATGATCCACCACGCCTCGACCGAATAGTCGCGGCCTTCCGCGATGATGTTTCCCCAGCTCGGCGCCGGCGGTGGCGGCCCGATGCCGAGGAAGCTGAGCGCGGCTTCGGCCAGGATCGCGTACGCGAAAACGAAGGTCAGCTGCACGACCAGCGGGCCGGTGCAATTGGGCAGGATGTGCCGGAAGATCATGCGCAAATGGCTGGCGCCCGACAGGCGCGCGGCCTCCACGTATTCCATCTCGCGGATCACCAGCGTCGAGGCACGCGTGATGCGTGCGGTGCGCGGTATGTACGCCACCGTCAATGCGACGATCACGCTGGTCGTCTGCGGACCGAGCGCTGCGCTGATGCCGATCGCCAGCAGGATGGCGGGGAAAGCCAGCAGCGCATCCATGAAGCGCATCAGGGGCGAATCGAGCCGGCGGAAGTAGCCGGCGGCGATGCCGATCACGGCGCCCACGACGCCCGATGCCAGCGCCACCGAGAGGCCGATGAACAACGACAGCCGCGCGCCTTGCAGCACGCGCGTCAGCATGTCGCGGCCGAACATGTCGGCGCCGAACAGCATCGTGCTCGACGGCGGCTTGAAGCGGTTGCGCATGCGCATGGCTGTCGGGTCGAGGCCCGTGAGCATCGGGCCGACGATCGCAGCCAGCACCAGCAGCGAGATGATGACGAGGCCGATCACGAACGAGCGGTGCTTGAACAGCTTGCGAACCAGTCTCAGCTTTCGCCGCGGCGCGAGCAATTGCGCAGCGCCAGCGGACTGCGCGCTGCCGCTGGACGCGGGCAAGACCGCCGCCTTAGTCATACCGCACCCGCGGATCGACCAGCGTGTAGGCCAGGTCGACACAGACGTTGACCAGCACGAAGGCGAAGCCCAGCAACAGCATCGTCCCCTGGATCAGCGGGTAATCGCGCGCCATGATTCCCTGCACGACCAGCCGGCCGATGCCCGGCAGCGCGAACACCTGCTCGATGACGACCGAACCACCGATCAGCAACGACAGGATGATGCCGCTCACCGTCACCACCGACATCAGCGAGTTGCGAAAGGCGTGCTTGCCGATGGTCACCCATTCGTTCAGGCCTTTGGCGCGCGCGGTGCGGATGTAGTCCTGGTCGAGCACGTCGAGCATGCTGGAGCGTGTCATGCGCGCCAGGTAGCCGATCTGGAAGAGCGCGAGGATGGCGGCCGGCTGCACCATCGCGCGCAGCCACGGGCCGAAGCCTTGCGACAGCGGCGCGTAGCCGGACGAGGGCAGCCAGCGCAGCTCGACCGAGAACACGATGACCGAGATGATCGCGATCCAGAAGCTGGGGATCGACACGCCGACCAGGGCGACGCCCATCACCGCCGAGTCGATCCAGGTGTTGCGGTAGTAGGCCGCGACGATGCCGAGCGCGATGCCGACCGGCACCGTGATCGCAAAGGCTAGCAGCGTGAGCGACAGCGTCACCGGCAAGCGGTCGATCACCGCGCCGAAGACGCCCTGGTTCAGCATCAGCGACTGGCCGAAGTCGCCGCGCGCCAGATTCCCCAGCCAGTTGATCAGCTGCTCCCAGATGGGCCGGTCGAGCCCGATCTGATGGCGCAGCTTGTCGATGGCTTCGGGCGATGCGTCCGGGCCGGCCATGACCACCGCCGGATCGCCCGGCAGCATGTGCATCAGCACGAACGCGAGGATGGCGACCAGGACGATGACCGGGATCGCCTGCAGCAGCCGGAAGACGACGTTGCGCGTCACCGTTACTTCAGGCTGACGTTCCAGAAGCGCGGCAGGTAGAAGCTCGCGAAGTTATCCACCTTCTTCTTGTTGAAGGCATTGATGGTGCCCATGTCGACGATCTTGATCATGTAGGCCTGTTCGAGCACCTGCTTTTCGATGACGTTCCAGGCTTCCTTGCGCTTGCCGTCGTCCAGCGAGGTGTAGAACTTTTCATAAGCGGCGTCGAGGATGGCGTCGTTCTTCACCTGCGGGAAGGTATAGAACATGGTGCGCCACTGTTGCGGTCCGAGCAGCGGGTTCGAGCAGAAGCTGGTGGTCGACACGTTCCAGGTGCCCGTCCCGCGCTGCATGTTGCTGGCGTTGGTGGTCCAGTCGACCACGTCGACATTCACGTTCATGCCGGCCGCCTTCATCAGCTCCGACAGCACCAGGATCGAGGTGCGGAAGTTCGGGTAGTTCGACGTGGTCTGCAGCGTGATCGGCTCGTTTTTGTAGCCTGCCTCGGCCAGCAGCTTCTTGGCCTTGTCCGGGCTCTTCTGGTCGTAGTAGACCTTCATCTTGTCGCCCTGGTAGTACGGGCTGAACGGGTACACCAGCGAGTGGTTCCTCTTGGCGATCTGGCCGGTTGCGGTCGAGATCTCGTCGACGTCGACCACCGCGTTGATGGCCTGGCGGATCTTCGGATTGGCGGTCGGCCCCTGCGAGCTGTTGACGATGAACACCTGCATGCAATACGGGAACACCGTTTGCGTCTGGATGTCGGGGTCGCTGGCAAAGCGCTTGGCGAGTTCGGGCGGGATGCTGGCGGCGACATCGACATCCCCGGCCTGCAGCGCGGCGACGCGGGCATTGGCTTCGGGGATGAACCGGTAGCGCACCGAGTCCACGTAGGCGATGCGCCGGCCGGCGTAGCCGTCGAGACCCTTGTAGCTTTCGTTGGGGGTGTAGCCGTCGAAACGCTCGAGCACCAGATGGCTGTCTTTGGTCCACTCGCCGAGCTTGAACGGGCCGCTGCCGATCACGTCGGCACCGCGGGCCGGCTTGTCTTTTTGCGAGGCCGGCATGATGACGAACGGGTACACCGGGCTCTTCAAGATGTCGACGAAAACCGAGTTGGTCTTGTTGAGCTTGACGATGAAGGTCTCGGGGTCGGGCGCCGTCGCACTGGCCACGTCGCTGAAGATCACCGCGTTGGGGCTGATCTTGCGGTAGCGCTCGAAAGACGCCAGCACGTCGGCCGACGTGAGGATGCTGCCGTCATGAAACTTCACGCCCCTGCGGATCTTGAAGGTGAAGGTCTTGGCGTCGTCGGCAATGGTGAAGCTCGACGCGATCATCGGCCGCGTTTCGTAGTTCTCGCCGACGGTGATGAGCGAGTCATACAGGTGATGGATCACCTCCAGCTCGACCGCACTGCTCGACACGTAAGGGTCCAGCGTGCCCGGCCCCGACACATAGGCGTAGCGCAATTGGCCGCCCTTTTTCTGTGCGTAGACCGGCATGTTCGCCGCAGCCGCGAACAGTGCGGCAATGGCCGCGGCAGTCACCAACTTCTTGAAGATCGTGCGAACGGACATGCCTGCTCCTTGTATGAAGAGAGAGTCAATTTATATGATATATCGCCACAATGCCATGACTTGCAAGCGACGTGCCAACGCACTTACGCTTTGTCGATAAAGCGGTTCAGCACATTGCGGGTGATCTTGCAGGTGAAGAACTCGTTGCGCTTCAGGCCCATGATCCATTCGCAGGTGCCTGCGGTGACCACTTCGCCCTTGCCGCGCGGCATGTGCACCATCATTCCGGAGCCGTACCGGGCCTTGGCCAGCGACTCTTCCGACTGATCGCCGTAGAGCGACATCGATGCGCCTCGCATGTCGCTTTCGCCGAGGTAGTAGCGGTAGCCTTCCTCGGCGAACATCGACTCGACCTTCAGCGCCGGCGACATCGCCAGGATGGAGACGCTCGCCGGTGCGCCGTCTTCTCCCGTCGGGTAGGGCAGGCCGTAGCGGAAGGTGTAGTCGAGCCCGTCGACCTCGTACGAAAAGATGTTGGCCGACGCACCGAAGATGTCGCCGTAGCCCAATTGCGTGCCTTCGAACACCCAGTGGTCTTCGCGATACACGGTGAAACCCTTGGAGCCGCGCGGCGCGAAGCCGCCCCACGATGCGTAGATGCCTTGCAAGCCGTTGACGCCGACCGTCGTGGCGCCCGGCCAGTTGACCGCCTTGCTCTCCCATGCGCCACTGAGCAGGTGCTGCTTGTCGGTGCCGTACACCGGATCTTCGGCATAGCGGGACTTGTAGCAAACCTGGCGCGTGCCGTTCTCTTCGAGCCGGACCTGCCACATGAAGTTGCCGCCGAACCGCGCCAGAGAACCGCCTTCGTCGACGAAGCGGTCGATGCGCGTGCGCATGTCGTGGCTCCAGTATTCGTCGTGGCCGACGATGACCACCGCCTTGTAGCGGTCGAGGATTTCGGGGTGGTAGTGCAGGTCGGTCTGCGTGATCATGTCGAAGGCAATGCCTTCGCGCTCGGCCCAGGTGACGAAGTGGCGGTCGTACTGCGCCCAGCCGGATGCGGCGAAGAAATAGCCGTAGCCATAGCTCCAGGCCCAGTCTTTGGGGTGGTAGCGCGGCGCGGTCAGCGGATCGGGCACCGGCTCGGCGCAGATGCGCGGCGCGCCCTCGGGCAGCCACACCATCCCGCGCGTCCACGGCCGAAGGAAGCTCAGCACGGGCGAGGCCTGGTTGCCGTCGCCGGCGACACCGATGTAGCTGCTCGCGCCGCCCCAGTCGTTGTAGGCCATCCAGGTCGACGTCGGCAGGATCATCAGCAGCTTGGCGGTCTGCGTCGCGGCCGTGGGACGCACCACGAAGAAGTGGTGCTGCACGTAGCGCCCGCCATCGGGCCTGAGGCAACTGGACAGCACCTTGTAGAAGCCCGAGCGCGCATCGGCAGGGATGGTCCAGCGCAGGCACTCGGGCCAGCGGCAGCCGTGGCTATAGGTGTCGGGTG
>JAQGMP010000360.1 GCA_028292285.1 Variovorax sp.
GAAGCGGGCTGGCGGTCGACGCAAACGCTGGGCTTGCTGGGCGCTGCCGTCGTGCTGCTCGCGCTGTTCATCGGCATCGAGGCGCGCGTCCGGCATCCGCTCATGCCGCTCGGCCTGTTTCGGCTGCGCAACGTCGCGACGGCCAATGTGGTGGGCGTGCTGTGGGCGGCATCGATGTTTGCGTGGTTCTTTATCTCGGCGCTCTACATGCAGTTGGTGCTGGGCTACAGCCCGATGCAGGTCGGCCTCTCCTTCTTGCCGGCGAACGTGATCATGGCCTTTTTCTCGCTCGGCCTGTCGGCGCGCATCGTGATGCGCTTCGGCATTCGCAAGTCACTCGCGGTCGGCTTGCTGATGGCCGCGGGCGGGCTGGCGCTGTTCGCGCGCGCACCGGTCGACGGGCTCTTCGTCGCCGACGTATTGCCCGGCATGCTGTTGCTTGGGCTCGGCGCCGGCATCGCGTTCAACCCGATGCTGCTGGCGGCCATGAGCGACGTGAGCCCGAGCGAATCTGGCCTGGCGTCGGGCATCGTCAACACGGCTTTCATGATGGGCGGCGCGCTCGGGCTGGCGGTGCTCGCGAGCCTGGCGGCTGCGCAAACCGAAGGTGCGCTGGCAGGCGGCGCATCGACCGCGGCGGCGCTCGCCGCGGGCTATCGGCAGGCGTTTTCGATCGGCGCGTTGTTCGCGGCGGCGGCCGGCGTGATCGGAGCGCTGTGGCTGCGCACGCCTGCGGCTTCACCATCGCCATCACCATCGCCTTCGGAGTCGTCTTCCGACCCTGGTTCGCCCTCCCCGGCTGCGTCGCCATCGTCCTCATGACGGCGCCGATTCACTACCTCTTCCGGTTTCTTCACTCCACCTCTCACTCCCAAAGGTATGCCATGGCTCGCTATGTCGATGGATTCGTCGTTCCGGTTCCTGTTGCCAAACTGGACGCTTACCGGCGCCTCGCGCGCAAGGCCGGCAAGATATGGAAGGAGCACGGCGCGCTCGAATACATCGAGTGCGCCGCCGATGACGTGAAGCCCGGGAAGCTCACGTCGTTCCCTCAAAGCGTGAAGCTGAAGGATGACGAAACGGTCGTTTTCTCGTGGATCGTTTTCAGTTCGCGCAAGCAGCGCGACGCGGTCAACGCCAAGGTCATGAAAGACCCGCGCCTGGCCGACATGATGGATCCGAAGGCGATGCCTTTCGACGGCAAACGCATGATCTGGGGCGGCTTCAAGACGCTGGTCGAACTCTGATCGCGCGGCGCCTGCCGCTGCTTTTCTGTCGCTAGAATCCGGATCACCTTGCGCTCCGGCGCAAGGCCGCTAGGGGTGTTGAAGTGCGAGTCTTTTTCGTGCCGAGACTGAGAAAGTCCCTTTGAACCTGATTGAGGTAATCCTCGCGCAGGGAAGCATGTTCAGAGCCGCAGCACTTCTCTCAGTCCTGCACAAAGCTTTGCAGGCCGACCTGCCATCACGTTGAAAGAACGTCATGGCAACCCGAAATTCAATCCCGAAGACGTCCAGCCCCCGATGGCGCGCAGCGCCCGTTCCGCAGGCACTGGCCACCTTGTTCTTGATGGCCGCGGCCAGTGCGCAGGCACAAACAGCTGCGCCGGCAGCGCAAGCACCGCTGGCCACTCAGGCCACGCAAACCACGTTGCCCGCCATCACCGTCAGCGACCAGACCGCGCCGGTGCAAGCCGACGTGAGCGGCTTCGGCGACGTGCCGCTGCGCGAGTTGCCGATCTCGGCCACGGTCATCGACAGCAAGCAGATTCAGGACAGCGGCGCACGTCGGCTGGCCGACCTCACCAAGTTCGATTCGTCGGTGACCGACGCCTACAACTCGGCCGGCTACTGGGACTATCTGACGGTGCGCGGCTTCGTGCTGGACAACCGCTTCAACTACCGGCGCGAAGGCTTGCCCATCAGCGCCGAGACATCGATTCCGCTCGACAACAAGGAGCGCGTCGAGATCCTGCACGGCACCAGCGGCATCCAGGCCGGCACCAGCGCGCCCGGCGGGCTGGTCAACTACGTCGTCAAGCGCCCGACGTCGCAAGACCTGCGCGAGGTGCGCATCGAAACGAACAGCCGCGGCAGCGTGCTGGGCGCGGTCGACCTCGGCGGCCGCTTCGGCGAAGACAAGCAGTTCGGCTACCGGCTCAACGTCGCCAACGAGAACCTGAAGCCGCTCACACACAACCTCGACGGCAACCGCAATCTCTTTTCGCTCGCGGCCGATTGGCGCATCACGCCCGACTCGTTGTTCGAAGCAGAGATCGAATACAGCCACAAGGCGCAACCGAGCCAGAACGGCTACAGCCTGCTCGGCAACGTGCTGCCGCAGGTGCCGAACCCGCGGCTCAACCTCAACAACCAGCCGTGGTCGCAACCATCGATCTTCAACGCGTTAACCGGTTCGCTGCGCTTCACGCAGGCCATCAACGCCGACTGGCGATGGAGCGCACAGATCGGCCAGCAACGCCTGAAGACGGACGACCGCCTGGCCTACGCATTCGGCTGCAGCGCCGAAGGCAACTACGACCGCTACTGCTCCGACGGCACCTTCGACGTCTACGACTTTCGCAGCGAGAACGAGCGGCGCCGCGAAACCGCCGGACAGATCAACCTCAAGGGCAATGTGATGACCGGCAGCGTGAAGCACGAACTCGGCTTCGGCGTTTTGCAAAGCCGCGTGCGCAACCGCTTCGAGGACCAGGCCTACAACTACGTCGGCACCGGCAACATCTGGGGCACGGCCGTGGTGCCGGCCGACCCGACCATGGCCGACCCCAACACCAACCGCGACGAGCGCTCGACCGAGTACACGGTGCAAGACGCCATCCGCTGGAACGACAAGTTCACGACATGGCTCGGCGTGCGCTACACGCGCCTCGACCGCAGCAGCGTGGGCACCGACGGCTCCAACCCCACGCAGTACCGCCAGAGCATCACCACACCGTGGGTCGCGGCCAGCTATGCGTTTCAACCGGGCCTGCTGGGCTACGTGAGCTGGGGCAAGGGCGTCGAATCGGAGATCGTGCCGAACAAGAGCTCGCAGTACAGCAACGCCGGCGAGGCATTGCCCGCCCTCACCTCCAAGCAATGGGAGATCGGCCTGAAAGGCGGCGACGCGGCGCTCAACTGGCAGGTGGCGTACTTCGACATCTCGCGGCCGATGACCAACATCGACAGCTGCGAAGCCAGCGGCGCGCTGTGCAACGGCCAATACGACGGCCGCGCCGTGCACCGCGGGCTCGAAGCCAACGCGCAGTGGACGACAGGCCCATGGCGCTTCGGCGGCGGCGTGACGCTCATCGACGCCAAGCGCCGCGACAGCACGCTCGACCCCACCGCCAACGGACAGCATCCGACCAACGTGCCGAACCAAGTGGTGCGCGCGCAAGTCGGCTACCAGTTCGCGGCCGTGCCCGGCCTGGGAACGCAACTGCTGATGTCGCACGAAGGCCGACGCAACGTGCTGGCCGACGGATC
>JAQGMP010000373.1 GCA_028292285.1 Variovorax sp.
TGCTGGGCGGCTGCGCGACGCTGTGGATCCATGCGTTGACCGGCGGCCGCTGGGGCCACGTGCTGCGTCCCGCGCTGGTTCCTCTGGTCGCTCGCCGAGCCTGGCTCGTGCCGCTGTTCATCCCGATCGCGATCGGCTTTCGGTCGCTCTATCCCTGGGCTACCGGCGATGGCGGCGCCTTCAAGACGCTCGACGAACCGGCCTTCGCGCAAGCCTGGCTCAGCCTGCCGGCGTTCGGCGTGCGTTGCGCGCTCTACGCTGCTGCCATGGCGTGGCTGCCGAGCAGCGCGCATCGGCCGACCGTCGGACGCGCGCGTGCGGCCGTGAGCCTGATGGCGTTCGGCCTGCTCGGCTCGCTGGCGGCCACCGATTTCCTGATGTCGCTGGTACCGGGCTGGCGCAGCGCGGGCTTTCCGCTGCTGGTGCTGGTGTCGCAACTGCTGGGCGGCGCCGCGGCATTGGTCGCGTGGTGCGCGCTGCGCATGCCGCACACGTTGCGCTCGGAGGCGGCGGCCGACGTGCCGGTCGCGCGTGACCTCGGCAACCTGCTGTTGATGTTCGTGATGGTCTGGGGCTACCTCGGCTTCATGCAGTTCCTCATCATCTGGGCCGAGAACCTGCCGCCGGAAATCTCGTGGTTCGTGCCGCGGCTGCAGACTGGCTGGTACGCGGTCGGTGTCGCGCTGGTGGCGCTGCAACTGGCCGTGCCGATGGTGGCGCTGGTGATGCGGCGGCTGAAAGATCGCCCGCCATCGCTGGCGGTCATCGCGCTCGTCGTTCTCGGGGCGCATGCACTCGATGCGGTGTGGCTGGTCGTGCCATCGGTGGCGCCGCACTCGCTGGCGACCTGGTGGCTGGCGCCGCTGTGCATCGCGGGCATGAGCCTGCTGCTGTTCGCGCCCTGCATGGGCGTGATGGATTCCGGTGAGGCCGTCGATGTCGTGGATGCCGCTCGTGGAACTCAGGCCGACGCAGCCGCCAACGAAGGACCGACATGAGCACGACGCCGCATGACCGCGCGCCACGCTATGCCTTGATGGCGGTAGGCGGCTTGCTCCTGTCCGTCGCGCTCGTGGCGGGCGGCGTGTTCTGGACGGTCCGCCATGGCCCATCGACCCGAAGCGAAGACTTCGCGAGCATCCATGCGACGGCCCGCGACCCGGTGCTTCAGACCGCGCCGCAACCGGACCTCGGCGCTTATCGAACGCAGAAGCAGGCCGAGCTCGACAGCGTCGGTCCGATCGCCGGCGAGCCGGGCTTCGTGCGCATTCCGCTGGCACGCGCCATGGCGCTGGTCGGCGAGCGGGGGTTGCGCGCGCGACCCGTGCCGGACGGAGCCAGGCCATGAGGCGCGGTCTGTTGTCTTGTGCTGTGGCAGCTTGGGCGCTGTGCTCGCTGCATGCCGATGCGGCCCCCGTCACGCTGCCCCCACCGCCGCAGGTCGAGCTCGCGCAACACCTCGGCGTTGCCCTGCCGCTCGACGCGCCGATGACCACCAGCGACGGCCGCCGCGTCACGCTCGCGAGCTTCTTCGGCGGCGACCGCGCGGTCATCCTGGTGCCCGGCTACTACCGCTGCGCCGAACTTTGCGGCCTCGTCATGCAAGGCGTGCTGGAGGCGCTGGCACGCAGCGGCTTGCCTTCGACCGGATGGCGCATCGTCGGCTTCAGCATCGATCCGCAAGACACGCCGGACGCTGCCCGCACGCGCGAGGCGGCCTACCTGGGTTACGCGGGCTTCGTCGCCTCGACGAACGAGCGTCCAGGACGCACCGCCAAGAATTCGACCGTGGCAACGGCAACCGCATCCGCATCGGCGCCACCGCCCATTCCCCTGTCGCTGCTCACATCCGACGAAGCCACGTCGACGCGGCTGACGCACACCATCGGCTACGCGGTACACCCCGCCGCCGGCCGCGATGCGCCCATCGACCACAGCGCCGCCTTCGTGGTCGCGACGCCGGACGGTCGCATCGCGCGCTACTTCCCCGGTGTGCGCTACGACGCGCGCGACTTGCGCCTGGCGATCGTGGAAGCGGCCGGCGGACGCATCGGCACGCTGAGCGACAAGCTGACCCTGCTGTGCGGCCACTACGACCCGGCGACGGGGCGCTACAGCAGCGCTGTGACGGTGTGGCTGCGCGTGCTCGGCGTCGCCGGTGTGCTGGTGTTGTTCGGCTGGATCTGGCGCCGCCGCCATGCCGTGCCGAGCGCTTCGACGAAAAGCCCATGAGCGACACGACAGCCACCTTCGCCGACCCCGGCCTGCGCCTGTTCACTGCCGGCGCGTCGTCGGTCGCGCCGCACACCGACCGGCTGTTCACCGCGATGCTGCTGCTCTGCGGCGGCATGGCGTTGCTGCTCGCCTTCCTGGTCGTCTGGATGTGTGTGCGCTACCGGCGCGGCTCGTCGGCCGACCGCACCGATCCGCCCAGCGACGCCAGTGGACTGGAGGTCGCATGGACGATCGCGCCTTTGCTGCTGTTCCTCGGCATCTTCGCGTGGGCCGCGCGCGACTACCTCGTCGAGCGCAGGGCGCCCGCGAATGCGCTGCAGATCGACGTCGTCGGCAAGCAGTGGATGTGGAAGCTGCAACACCCCGGCGGCCAGCGCGAGATCAACCAGCTGCACGTCCCCGTCGGCCGGCCGGTTCGGCTGACGATGAGCAGCCAGGACGTCATCCACAGCTTCGGCGTCCCCGCGTTCCGCATCAAGCAGGACGTGCTGCCCGGCAGCTACACCACGCAGTGGTTCACCGCGACGAAGGCCGGCACCTACGACCTGTTCTGCCAGGAATACTGCGGCACCGA
>JAQGMP010000688.1 GCA_028292285.1 Variovorax sp.
TTACCGGCGCCGGGCGGGCGTTCTCCGCAGGCGCCGACATATCCGACGGCGGTTCGGTCGGCGCCAATTCGGGTATGGAACGCAAGGGCCTGCCGAAAGGCGGCATCGGTCAGCGACTCTATGAATCACGCAAGCCGTTGATCGCCGCCATCAACGGCGCAGCGATCGGTGTCGGCGTGACGATGACATTGCCGATGGACTTTCGAATCTGCACCGACAACGCCAAGTTCGGCTTCGTGTTCACCCGCCGCGGGCTGGTCCCGGAAGCAGGAAGCGCGTGGTTTCTGCCCCGCATCGTCGGTTTGCCGAAGGCATTGGAATGGTGCTACGCCGCACGCACCGTGAGCGCGGCAGACGCGCTGGCGGCGGGCCTGGTCAGCGAAGTTTGCGCGCCCGACGCGCTGCTCGAACGGGCCCATGCCATCGCACGCGAGATCGCCGACAACACCGCACCTGTCGCCACGGCGCTCACACGCGCGCTGCTGTGGCGCGCCGCGGCGGCGGACACGCCCGAGTCGGCACTGGCCGTCGATTCGGCGCTCAATCTGGCGCTGGCCTCGGGCGGCGACGTGAACGAAGGCTTTGCCGCTTTTCGCGAGAAGCGGGCACCCGATTTTCCAGGGCGTGCAAGCACCGACTTGCCGGCGCCCTACCCCTGGTGGTGAACCAGCATCGAACAGGAAACACACACGCATGAATATCGCTTACGACCTCGTCATCCGCGGCGGCCGGGTGGCCGACGGGCTGGGCTCCCCGCTGTATGAAGCCGACATTGCGGTGCAGGACGGCCGCATTGCCGCGGTGGGACGCGTGCAAGCCAAGGGCCGGCAGGAGTTCGATGCGTCCGGCGCGGTCGTGGCGCCCGGCTTCGTCGATATCCACACGCACTACGACGGCCAGGCGGTCTGGGACTCGACCCTTGCGTCGTCGAGCTGGCATGGCGTGACCACGGTGGTGATGGGCAACTGCGGCGTCGGCTTCGCGCCGGTGCACAAACAGGACCACGACCGCCTGATCGAGCTGATGGAAGGTGTCGAAGACATTCCCGGCGTCGCGCTGCATGAAGGGCTGGACTGGAACTGGGAAAGCTTCGACGACTACCTGCGCGCGGTGGAACGGCGTCCGCACGATCTCGATCTGTGTGCGCAGTTGCCGCATGGTGCGCTGCGCGTCTATGTGATGGGCGAGCGCGCCGCGCGCATGGAAGCAGCGACACCCGAAGACATCGCCCGCATGCGTGAACTCGCATGCGAGGCCATGCGCGCCGGCGCGCTGGGTTTCTCGACGTCGCGCTCGATCAATCACCGCACCATCAAGGGCGATCCGACGCCTTCCCTGCGGGCCACCGAAGACGAGCTCACGGGCATCGCGATGGGCCTTGCCGATGCCGGCAGCGGCGTGTTGCAGCTGCTCTCCGATTTCGACACGCCGTCGATGGAAGAGGAGTTCGCGATGCTGCGGCGCATCGTCGAGAAATCAGGACGGCCGCTTTCTTTTACCGTCGCGCAGAAACACGACGATCCCGAAGGCTGGCGCAAGCTGCTCGGGCTGGTCGCCGAAGCCGTGGCCGATGGCCTGCCGATTCGCGGCCAGGTGGCGCCACGCCCGATCGGCATGCTGCTCGGGCTGCAGGCCAGTCTCAATCCGTTCTCGGGCTCGCGCATTTACCGCGAGATCGCCGACAAGTCGCTCGAAGAACGCGTGGCAATCATGCGCGATCCTGCCTTCAAGGAGAAGCTGCTCGACGAGCTCAGCCGCACCACACGCAAGCGTCTCGAATTGAAGCTGCTGTTCCCCTTCGGCGATCCGCCGATCTACGAGCCCGACCCGGAGACTTCGATCGAGGCGCAAGCCGCGCGCCTCGGGCGCAGCGCGGACGACTTGGCGTATGAATTGACCCTGAAGGACGAAGGCCGCGCCTACCTCTACACGCCGTTCGCCAACTACCGGCACGGCAACCTCGACGCCTGCCGCGAAATGATGGAAGACCCGAACACGGTGATCGGTCTGGGCGACGGCGGCGCCCACGTCGGCATGATTTCGGACGCGAGTTTTCCGACCTTCCTCATGACCCATTGGGCCAAGGAGTGCGGCCGCGAAGACGGGTTCGATCAGAGCTGGCTCATCAAGCGCCAGACCACCGACACGGCACGTGCCCTAGGCCTGCTCGACCGCGGCGTTATCGCACCCGGTATGAAGGCCGATCTCAACATCATCGATGTCGAAAAGCTCGCGCTGTCGGCACCGCGCATGAAGTTCGATCTGCCCGCAGGCGGCAAGCGTCTGCTGCAAAAGGCCGACGGGTACCGCGCCACCATCGTGTCCGGCGTGGTGACCTACCGCGACGGCGAGGCCACGGGCGCGCTGCCCGGCCGACTGGTGCGCGGCCCCCAAGCCATCGCCGTCTGAACGCCGTGAAGCCGGGAGCCCTTGCGTGTCGCTGAACGGCCGCATCGTTGTCGTGACGGGCGCGCTTGGCCAGCTCGGGCGAGCGGTCGTAAGCGAGGTGACCCGGCAAGGCGCACGGGCCGCATTGCTCGATGTGGCCGAAGGCACTGCGCCGGATGGCGCACCGTCATGGCGGGTCGATCTGACGTCTCTGGCGGAAACGACGCGGGTGCTCGGAGAGGTCGCTCAACGGTTCGGCCGGATCGATGCGCTGGTCAACATCGCCGGCGGGTTCCGATGGCAGACGGTCGAAGGCAGCACCGATCTGGTCGAATGGAACTCGCTCTTCGCAATGAATCTGCAGACCTGCGTGACCGCTTCCAAAGCGGCGCTGCCGCACATGATTCGCCAGGGCCATGGGCGGATCGTCAACATCGGCGCCGCCGCGGCAACGAAGGCGGCGAGCGGCATGGGCGCCTATGCGGCGTCCAAGGCCGGCGTGGCGCGATTCACCGAGGCACTGGCGGACGAGGTGAAGCTGAAAGGGGTGACGGTGAACGCCGTCATGCCGAGCATCATCGATACGCCGCAAAACCGGACGGACATGCCCAAGGCCGCATTCGATCGCTGGGTCAAGACCGAAGACATCGCGCGCGTCATCGCGTTCCTGCTGTCGGACGCCGCGGCGGCCGTCACGGGTGCGCTGGTGCCGATCACCGGAAAAACCTGAAAGCGCCCGTGGCCTCGCCGGTGCATCTCATGTTCTGCATCCGCCGGCTGCCTGATCTGAGCCGTGAGCAGTTTCAGCAACGTTGGAAAGAGGTGCACGGGCCGATGGTGCAAGCGCGAGCCGCTGCGCTCGGGTTGGCCGGCTATGTGCAAAGCCATGCGTTGCCGGAGGGCTCCACCGGGCATCTCGCATCGGTGCGCGGCAGTCCGCCGGATTTCGACGGGATCGCTCAACTCTGGTGGCATGTGCGCGTGATGACGCCGGCTGAAAAGGAAGCCGCGCGCCGCGCCAGCGCTGAACTGCTCGAAGACGAACGCTGCTTCATCGACCTCGCTGCATCGCCGATATTCCTGGTCGAAGACCACGAGCTCGTGCGGCTGTTTCTGGCAGGCCGCGCACCGGGCGGAAAGGCCTAGGCGATTGTCGCCCCAAGTTGCGGGCCTTGCCGTGCCACGCCTGCGGCAATCAATCGGTCGATCTCCGCGGCGTCGAATTCGAACTCGTGCAGGACTTCGCGCGTGTGTTCACCCAATCGGGGTGGCAAGCGACGGATCGCGGCAGGCGAATCGCTCAGGCCGAGCGGGTTTCTTGCCATTCGCAGCATTCCTTCGCTCGGATGGTCGAACATCTTCCAGAAGCCGACGCTTTCAAGATGGGGCTCGTGGATCAGGTCTTCGATGGCATTCACCGCGGCCATCGGCATGTCTTCTTTTTCGAGCAGCGCGACCCACTCTGCCGTCGTGCGTCCGCGCAGCGTTTCTTCGAGAAAACCAAAAGCCTCCACCGGATGCTTCATGCGTGCCGCGAATGTCGAAAAGCGTGGATCGTCGATCAATTCAGGACGGCCGACCAGCGTAAAGAGACGGTGCCAATGTGCATCGGAGTAAGGAACGAAGGCCAGGTGCCCGTCCTTCGTCGGGTAAGGTTTTCGAACGCCCT
>JAQGMP010000399.1 GCA_028292285.1 Variovorax sp.
GCGAAGGCGTTGACGTCGCTGTTGTCGAGGTTCGAATACTGCTTGCCGCTGTAGCGTGCGGCCACGGTAAAGGCCCAGCGGTCGTCCGGCTTGTAGGTCGCGTACACAGTGGAGCGCATGCGCGGCACGCGCGGCTGCCACTTGCCGACCGCCGCGGGAAACGCCGCATCGGCCACGGTCTTCGAGTTGGCGTACGTCAAGCTGCCGCCGAGGTCGAGCCCTCTCATGAAAACGTCTTGCCCGGTGTACGCCAGCTCGACGCCGGTGGTACGCATCTTGTCCACGTTCTGTACGCGCGACACGGTGGAGTTGGGAATCAACTGATTGAACAGCGCGTTCTTCGTTGTCTCGTGGAAGAGGGTGGCGCGCGCGGTGCCGTTGCCCAAGTCTTGCTCCAGCGACAACTCGCCGGTCCAGGACTTCTCCGGCTTCAGGTTCGGGTCATTGACGAACGACAGCGCGCCGCCCGAGGTCGCGCCGTACAGCTCGCCCACGGTAGGGAACCGCACCGCGCGACCGACCGACGCCTTGAGCACGGTAGCGCTGGCGAGCTGATAAGCCAGCGCCGCTTTGGGCGACACGTCCGATTCACTGCGCTTGCCATACGACTGCGAACTGAGCCCCGCCGACGTGAAGCCATCGGTCGCCTGCCAGTCTTCGTAGCGCAGGCCCAGCACCGCCTTCCACTTCGGCGCGAACGACCAGGTGTCTTGCGCCCAGGCATTCAGCGTCTGGGTGCGGCCGCCGACATTGCTGACCGGCGACAGCGCCCCGAGGGCCGGCCCGTCGAGCCAGTTGCCGAACACGTTGGTCTTCAGGATGCCCAGCTTGTACGCATCGCGGCCGGCGCCGAAGTCGACGATGTGCGTGCCGTCGGCGCCCTGCGGCCGCCATGTGCCTTTGGCTGCCAGCGTGTTCCATCCAGTGCGTCCGTCGCCCTGGTCTTGCAGCGTGCCGGCGCCACCGAATGCGGCCAGCGGCAATGCCACATTCGGCGCCCGCTGCTGGTCCTTCGAATAGTCATAGAGGCTGGCCGACACCTCCCAATCGAACACGCCTTGGGTGTGGCTCTTGACCGAGAGGCCGTGCATATAGTGCGTCTGGTCGTCGTTGGTCAGCGGAAAGGCCATCGGCGCCAGGTTGTAGCTGCGCCCCAAGATGTTGACCGCGCCGCTGTACACGGGCAGGCCCGCTGCATTGTTCAGGTAGCTCGCCGAGCGCCCTTCCGACGTGTTCTGCCAATAGCCCAAGGTGTAGGTCGCCGTCACGGTCGGCGAGAAGTCGTAGGCCACTTTGATCTTGGCGTGGTCCTGCACCGTGTGGTACTGCGTGCCGGTGCCCAGGATGTACCACGGCGTGTTGGTGGTGTTGAGTCCGCCGACATAGCCCGTCACCGGCGTACCGCCGCGGCCCGCCATGCCCGAAGCCAGCGTCGCCGTGGTGAAGGTCAATGGCTGGCCCTGGCTGTCGGTGCGGTTGATGTCGATCCACCACGACCACGGACCTTCGTTGTTCTCGCCGCTGCGGCTGCCGAGCGACGCACTGGTCTGCCAGCTGTTGAAGGTCTGGTGCGTGTCGTAGAGGTCGTTGGGCTGCGACGAATAGCCCGCCTTGACGTGCGCCTCCAGCCGGGTCGGCATGCGCGTCACGAAGTCGACGACGGCACCGGCCGAGTTGCCCGGATAGGCCGCAGAGAACGGTCCGTACATCACGTCGACACGCTCGATTTCTTCCGGCGTGACCAAGCCCCAGCGCGGCGCGAAATTGGTGCCGTTGGCGATGCCGTTGCCCAGGTAGTTCGACAGCAGGATGCCGTCGGCATACACCGCCGAGCGCGCACTGTTGCCGGTGCCCGACGCGCGGGTCGACAAGATGGCGTGGTTGTAGTCGCCGATGTAGCGCTTGCGCACCAAAAGGCTCGGCAGGTATTTGAGCGCGTCTTCGCTGTCGGTGGCGTTGATGCGGGTCTCGATTTCTTCGCGTGTCACGCCCTCGATGGTGGTGGGGATCTGCGTCGGCAGCGAGGTCGGGCGGCCGCCGGTGACGGTGACGACGCCGAGCGACTTGACGCGCTCGGGGGATTCGTCAGCCGACGCGGCGGTCGGCGACGTTGTTTGCGCAGCCGTCTGCGCCGAGGCCGGTGCCGCCAGCCACGGAAACGCTGCGCCGAGCGCGAGCGAAAGAAGGGTCTTGTTCAAATGAAATTCTCCGCGCCGCCGCGAGGCGACGCTCCATTGCAAGGAAGGCGGCGACGCTGCGTCCTCCCGGGACGCAGCGCGCTACGACATCGACAGCAGGATCAGGAGAAAGCGGGCGGCGCGCGCGCGGGAGGCGGCGCGGCCGTGGCCGCAGCGATGCGCGCGGCAGGAATCGACTGAACCGCGCGGCCAAGCGGCAACGGGAGCACGATGGCTGCGACCACCGGCAACGGCGGCGGCGCACCGGCGAGCATGCACAACGGGCAGTCCATGTGCATGTTGCCAAGGCCCTGCGCGCCATCGTCGGTGTGCACCACGACCTTGACCGCACCGGAGGCGGAACACACCAGTTCCATCGCCTGCGGGTTGACGATGGGGGACGCGATCGCCACGCCGAGCGACAGCGCAAACCACGCCAGCACCAGACGCGCAAGGAACTGCACGTTGAAGTGGGGGCGGCGCGTAGGAAGCATCGGCTGCGATTATGGCTTGAGGCACACTCCGCTTTCCAGCGATCGGACCCTTCATGCACACCATTTTCCACCTCGCCTTCCATGTGCGCGACCTCGATGCCGCGCGCCGCTTCTATGGCGGCGTGCTCGGCTGCACCGAAGGCCGCAGCACCGATACCTGGGTCGACTTCGATTTTTTCGGCCACCAGATTTCGCTGCACCTGGGCGAGCCTTTCGGCACCACCAATACCGGCCGCGTCGGCGACGTGATGGTGCCGATGCCGCACTTCGGGCTCGCGCTCGAGCTGCCCGACTGGCAGGCCATGGCGGCGCGGCTCGAAGCGGCGCAGACCGGGTTCGTGCTGAAGCCACAAGTGCGTTTCGAAGGCCAGCCGGGCGAGCAATGGACCATGTTCTTTTGCGATCCGTTCGGCAATCCGATCGAGGTCAAGGGCTTTCGCTCCCTCGCGACGGTCTACGACAAGTGAAGCTGCAGATGATCGGACGAGCGAGGCGGCTCGCTTTGGTCGGCGCATGGCTCGTGGCTGCGGCCGGTGCGGCGCACGCCGTGCAGG
>JAQGMP010000415.1 GCA_028292285.1 Variovorax sp.
CGGCGACACGCGCATTCTGGACAACCAGATCTTCAAGTTGCGCCGAAAACTCGCGCTCGAAAGCAATGGCCTGAAGCTGCAGACGATCTATGCAAAGGGCTACCGACTCACATACCAGCACGCCGAGTCGGCGATCGGCGGTGATGCGGCGGACTAAGCGTTGGGCGGCGACGCTTGCCCCCACGCGGTGGCATATCGTTTGGCAATTTCTGCTCGCCACGCTGCTCCCGCTTGTGATGGTTTTGCACGTCGATCCGACTACGCCGGCTACCGCAGATGCACGTCTGTACGACCGGGTGATGGGCACGTTTCCACGGCCGCCGAAGTCGGAGATCCAGATCATCGCGATCGACGATGAGAGCATCGAGAGGATCGGCCCGTGGCCCTGGCCACAATCGGTCCACACACAATTTCTGCAGCAGCTCGCGCGGCAGAAACCCAAGGCGGTCGTTCTCGATTTCAGGCTCGGAGAGCCACAGCAAACGCCTGAGGACGATGTGGCGCTCACAGCGGCGTTGAAGCTCGCACCAGTTTATGTAGAGGCTCGCAACGATCTGAACCTCATCACCGCCTCGGAGGCTGCTGGGGTGAGACTTCGAACGAAAAGGCTCGCGCCTGTCGTCGCGGGTGCCGGGCATGCGAACCTCGTGCCGGATGCGGGCACCGATCGACTCCGATTCATCCGGCTGTTCGCCGGAGCGCCAGATGCACTGAAACCTTATGTAGGAGCGCTGGTCGATCCCTCGCCTGCCGTGCAGCGTGCGGTGGCAAAAGCCAAGCCGCTGTGTTTTGGAATTCCGCTCGGCGCAGCGCATTCATCGGTTTCCTACGTCGAGGTGCTTGAAGGCAAGCTCGAACCGCACCGGCTGGAAGGACGCACCGTCGTCGTGGGTCCATCGCTCGACTCGGCATTTGGTGTGCCCATGTATCTCACCAGGGAGCGCGGCCCGACGCTGGTGTCATCTGCCGAGGTTCATGCCACTGCGATCGATGCGCTGCAACAAGGAACGCAAGTGTCGGTGGCCGGTCCGTTCGTTTTGTACACATGCACTGCATTCCTCATCTGGACCTTGTTCTTTGCGTTCGACAAGATGGCAAGGGTCGCGCCCCTGGTGGGCGTGGCCGTCATCGTGCTCGGCGTGATCTGGAGCGTCGCAGCGTTGCGGGTCTTCCGCGTCTGGATGCCGCCTTCGTTTTTCGTGGTCGCGGTCGTCGCGTCTTACGTGTTGTGGACCTGGCAACATTTACACAAGGTGCTTGGCTTTCTCAAGGCGCACATCGTTTCGCTGAGCCGCGTGCCGGCGGGCAACTTCGACCCCGTCGTGCCTTTTGCGTTGGGCGGCAGCGACACGATCGATCGCTACATCGGCGCTCTCGAGCATGCCATCGCACGGCTACTGCGATTGCAAATGCTCACGCGCCAAGGCCTGGAACAACTCCCGATCGCCATCGTCCTCTGCCGTGCCGATGGGACGGTCGCGCAACTGAACGCCGCTGCTTTGGCGCTGCTTCCCGAACCTCCGCCCGGCCTGCCGTCGCTGGTCGACGAGGCCCTTGTGTCGATCATCGCGCGGCTCGAGGTCAAGGCAAACATCCGGCCGGCGGTGCGCGACGCACACTGGTCGCAGGCGCTCGGAGGCGAATACGTCACGCCCCAAGGCAAGATCTTTCAGATCGATGCCACGCGTCTAGGCGATGCGATGGATCCGGGGCCGGCGACATGGGTGGTCGTGCTGCGCGAACTTACCCGGCAGCGCCAGGCGGAACGGGAACGCGCCGACTGGCTCAATTTCTTGTGGCACGACCTGCGCAGCCCGCAGATCAACCTGCTGAGCCTGCTGGAGCTGTTCGAGATGGCGCCTTCGCGCGTGGGCGTGGCCGAACTGGTAGCCGGTGTTCGGCATGAGGCGGAGCGAACGATGACGCTGGCGCAAAACTTCATCAGCGACAGCACGGCCGACGCGCGCGACTA
This sequence comes from Variovorax sp., assembly GCA_028292285.1. Taxonomy (GTDB): domain Bacteria; phylum Pseudomonadota; class Gammaproteobacteria; order Burkholderiales; family Burkholderiaceae_C; genus Variovorax. Next base: position 1,973 of record JAQGMP010000415.1, read on the forward strand.
CCAGTTCGCCATTGCCAGCGTTTCATCGTTGCTTGCCGAAAGCATCGCGGCGCTCTCTTCGGCCGCGACGGCTCGCGGCGTCCGCGTGGTGCTGAGATCTGTGCAGGACTATCACGATCTGATGCGCGCGGACGGCGGCATGCTGACGCGCGCCTTCGTCAACATGCTGGAAAACGCGATCCGGCACAGTCCATCCGGCGCGACCATTCGTGTCTGTTGCGGCGTCGAGGAATCGCTGGAGGCGGTCGTGACCATCCAGGATGACGGCACCGGCATGGCACCGGCCAAACTGGACGAGTTGCTCGATCGCCAGGCCGGAGGCGACACCGATGCCGAAGGAAACGACACCGCATCGTGCGGTAGCCAGAGCAGCGTGGAGGCGGCGCCTGACCGGGCGCCGCCACGCGACCCCAAGCATGGCTTCGGCTTTGTCATGGTGAGGCAGGTGGTGAGCGCGCACGGCGGCTGGGTTTCGGGTTGGAGCATGGCGGGCGTCGGCACGACCTTCGCGATCGGCTTTCCGCTGGTGCACGCCTAGCGCCTTTCGGCGTCTCTCAGCAGCGCGGGGTCCAGGTCATCGAGCAACATGCGCTCGCTTTGGGCGATGGGCGCGTCGAGCACAGGCGCCGGCTTTCGCGCAGTCTCCCGGCTTGACGAAAGCCACGGTATCAACACGATCAGGCACCAGAGGATGAGCGCAACCGCGATCATCGGTGTGGCCTCGAACAGGATGGACTTCTCTGCAAAAAGGCTGCGGTTGACGCCCAGCAGCACCGCAAGAAATGCCACGGTTGCCGCGCAGTGCGGCCATGCAAGCGGTCGGCCTGCCAAATCCCGCTTGTCGGCCTCGCGCGTGAGCCAGCCGGCCACGAACCCGAACGCCGCGAGGGTCAGCGCAGCAAAGGCATTGGCCGGCGCCACGCCGTGCATGACCCAGGCAATGGCGTCCAGAAACCCGTAGGCCGTTCCCACGACGAAGGTCGCGGCCAGCGGAATACCAATGAAGTCGCCGAAGAATCGGACTACTTTCTTTATTTTCTTGCTCCCTGCAGGGCACGCCAGAGGATTGCACTCGTGCGTCGTGGCCCGGCTTTTTTTTAAAGCAAGAACCGCTGAAAGTCTGTTCGCTAGCCCACGTAGCCGCCTCGCAATTTTCATCAGTGCGGCACCGCACAGAACGCCGAGACATGCCGCCAAATACTTGGGAGAATTGCCGCCAATTGTTCTGAACTACTTGAGACGCCTCGATGAAAGTTGACTTGCCAGAGCTTGACAAGAATCTGCTGCTTGCAGCGCTTCCTGCCTCGGAGCGACAACGGTGGTTGCCTGAAATGGAACTCGTCGAGTTGCCGCTGGGCCATGTGCTGTACGAGTCGAACAGCGCAATGACGCATGTCTACTTTCCGACGACGGCGATCGTGTCCCTGCTCTATGTTCTGGAAAACGGCGCCTCGGCCGAGATCGCCGTGGTCGGTAATGAAGGCGTCGTCGGCGTGTCGCTTTTCATGGGCGGCGGCTCGACCCCCAACCGCGCGGTGGTTCAAAGTGCCGGGCAAGGATTCAAGCTCAACGCTTCTGCCATGCGCACGGAGTTCGACCGCGCCGGTCCGGTGCTGCATTTGTTGCTTCGCTACACGATGGCGCTGATCGTCCAGATGTCGCAAACGGCGGTGTGCAACCGGCACCATTCGCTGGACCAGCAGCTGTGCCGCTGGCTGCTGCTCAGTCTCGACCGGCTTCCCGGCAATGAACTGTCGATGACGCAAGAGCTCATCGCGAACATGCTGGGCGTGCGCCGTGAGGGCGTCAGCGAAAGCGCACTGAAGCTGCAGAAAGACGGTCTCATCCGTTACGCGCGCGGCCGCATCACGGTGCTCGACCGGCCAGGGCTCGAGCGCCGTACCTGCGAGTGCTATGCGGTGGTGAAGGCCGAGTACAACCGGCTTTTGCCTCACCTGAAAAACGGAACGGTCGGATCGGATCTGGCGGTGAACGGCTAGCGCGCGAGGCCGGGTTCGATGCAGAGGGAGGCGCGAGGTCCGGTCAGTCCGGGTCGAGCCGCTTTCCGTAGACGGTGAGGCTCGCCGCCTTCAGCGCGTTCATCATGATCTTCGCGGCCGGCGACAAGAGCCTGTCGGTGCGGGTGATGATGCCGAACGCGTCCATATGGCAGGGCATCGCCAGCGGCAGCACGGCGACGATGCCGTGTGATGCGTAGTAGCGCGCCACGTCGGTCGCGAGCACCGCGATCATGTCGCTCTGCTGCAGCATGCGCGTGATGAACAAGAGCGCCGCGGTCTCGATCACGTTGAGGGGCGGCGGCAAGCCTTCTTCCTGGTACATCAGCTCGAAGCGATGGCGCAGCACGCTGCCTGCGGGCGGCACGATCCAGGCCGCAGACACCACGTCGCGCAGCGTGAGCCCGGCCATGCCGAGCAGCGGATGGCCGGGCCGCACCATGGCGCACACGGGCTCTTCGGTCAGCGCTTCGTAGCGCAGCTTGGACTTGTCGTGCTCGGCGAACAGGCGCGCCACCAGGATGTCGAGCTTGCCCTGCTCGAGCCGGTCGAGCAGCACCGGACTGGTTTCGATTTCGAGTGCGATGCGCAGGTTGGGCTGGTCGTGCTTGACCGCCGCCACCGCCGGCGGCAGCAGCACCAGGCCCGGTGCGGTGATGGCCCCGACGTTGACCTGCCCGAACCGGCCCGCCTTGAGCGCCATCACTTCGTCGTGCGCCTGGTTCAGGCTCGCGAGCGCGACCCGAGCGTGGCGGATCATGGTTTCTCCGTACCAGGTCGGCCGCATGCCGCGCGGCAACCGGTCGAAGAGTGAAACCTCCAGCACGTCTTCCAGATCTTTCAGCAACTTGGACGCGGCCGGCTGCGTCATGTTGAGCACCTGCGCTGCGCGATGGATGTTGCCTTCTTCGGCCAGAGCGACGAGAAGCAAAAGCTGCCGTGTCTTCAGCCGCGCACGGATGAACCAGTGCGTGTAGTTGGTCATGTCTCAGTCATCGGGTTTACCTGAATGCGATTTCCGGTATCGATTGCACCCATTTTTTGATTGGAAAGATATTGGTGTGATTCCCATACTCGGCCCACTTTGAAGCGCAACGATTTCACGCCGGTCCGGCACACGACGCACACCGCGCGGCAGTACATCAACGGCCGCTGGCAGACCGGTGTGACCACAGGGTCGAGCGAGAACCCTTCGGACACCAGCGAGGTGGTGGCCGACTACGCGCGGGCCGACCGCAGCCAGACCGAAGCCGCGATACGCGCCGCGGCCGATGCGTTTCCCCATTGGGGCCGTACCACGCCGCAACGCCGCGCCGACGTGCTCGACCAGATCGGCAGCGAGATCCTGGCGCGCAAAGACCAGCTGGGGCTCTTGCTGGCCCGCGAAGAAGGCAAGACGCTGCCCGAAGCCATCGCCGAGGCCGCGCGTGCCGGCCACATCTTCAAGTTCTTTGCCGGAGAGGCGCTCCGCCTCGGCGGCGAAACCATGGACTCGGTGCGCCCCGGCGTGCAGGTCGACGTCACGCGTGAACCGGTCGGCGTGGTCGGTTTGATCGCGCCATGGAACTTTCCGTTTGCCATCCCGGCGTGGAAGATCGCGCCGGCGCTGGCTTACGGCAACACGGTGGTGTTCAAACCCTCGGAGCTCGTGCCGGCCTGCGGTTGGGCCTTGGCCGAAATCATCGCACGCGCCGCGTTGCCGGCCGGCACCTTCAACCTGGTGATGGGCAGCGGCCGGGAAGTCGGGCAGACGATGGTCGAAAGCCCGCTGGTCGATGCCTTGAGCTTCACCGGCTCGGTCGCCACCGGCGAGCGCGTGTTGCAGGCCGCCGCGGCGCGGCGCGCCAAGGTGCAATTGGAGATGGGCGGCAAGAACCCGTTGGTGGTGCTCGCCGATGCGGACCTCGACCGCGCGGTCGACTGTGCCGTGCAAGGCGCGTATTTCTCGACCGGGCAACGGTGCACTGCGTCGAGCCGCCTGATCGTCGAGGCCCTGGTGCATGACGCTTTCGTGGTGCGGCTGCGCCATCGGCTGGCCGCCTTGCGCGTCGGCCATGCGCTGGAGCGCGGCGTCGACATCGGGCCGGTGGTCGACCGCGAACGGCTCGCGCGCAACCTCGAATGGATGGCCATCGCGCGGGGCGAAGGCGCCGAACATGTGTGCGGCGGCGAGCTGCTGCAGCGCGCCACGTCGGGCCACTTCATGAGTCCGGCGTTGTTCCTTGCCAAGCCGCAACACCGCGTGGCACGTGAAGAAATTTTCGGTCCCATCGCCTGCGTGCTGCAGGCCGACGACTACGAGCATGCGCTGCATCTCGCCAACGACACGCCCTATGGTTTGTGCGCCGGCATCTGCACCACGTCGCTCAAGCACGCGATGCATTTCAGGCGCCACGCCGAGGTCGGCATGACGATGGTCAACCTGCCCACGGCGGGGGTCGACTTTCATGTCCCTTTCGGCGGACGTAAGGGTTCCAGCTATGGACCGCGCGAGCAGGGCCGCTACGCTGCCGAGTTCTACACATCGATCAAGACGAGTTACACGATGGCGTAGTCATAAAGGCCACAAGAAGGCCATGAGAGCCCGGAAGAACTGTTCAAGAAAGAGTTTTCGCAGAGCGTTTTTTCAACCAAGACCACAGGAGACAAACCATGGCAATCAATCGTCGCACTCTCACTACCGCACTCGGTGCCGCATCGCTGATCGGCATGCTGCCGGCCACCGTGCTGGCGCAAAAGAAACTCGTGCTCGGCTTCGCCCAGGTCGGCGCCGAAAGCGAGTGGCGCACCGCCAACACCGAGTCGATCAAGTCGTCGGCCAAGGAGGCGGGCATCGACCTGAAATTCTCCGACGCTCAGCAAAAGCAGGAGAACCAGATCAAGGCGATTCGGTCGTACATCGCGCAAAAGGTCGACGTCATTGC
>JAQGMP010000443.1 GCA_028292285.1 Variovorax sp.
TGTGCGGTTCGGGGCTGGATGCGGTCGGCTCGGCGGCACGCGCCATCAAGGCCGGCGAGGCCGGCCTGATGATCGCCGGCGGCGTCGAGAGCATGAGCCGCGCACCCTTCGTCATGCCCAAGGCCGAGAGCGCCTTCAGCCGCGCCAACGCGGTATACGACACCACCATCGGCTGGCGCTTCATCAACAAGAAGATGAAGGAACTCTACGGCGTCGACTCGATGCCCGAGACGGCTGAGAACGTCGCGACCGATTACAAGATCGAGCGCGAGGCGCAAGACCGCATGGCGCTGGCGTCGCAGCAGCGCGCTGTCGCGTCGCAAAAATCCGGCTTCTTCGACAGCGAGATCGTGCCGGTCACCGTGCCGCAAAAAAAGGGCGAAGCCGTCATCGTGAGCAAGGACGAACATCCGCGCGACACCACGATGGAAGCGCTCGCCAAGCTCAAGGGCGTGGTGCGCCCCGATGGCACGGTGACAGCCGGCAACGCCAGCGGCGTGAACGATGGTGCATGCGCTTTGCTGCTGGCGAGCGAGTCGATGGCTGCAAAGAACGGCTTGACGCCGCGCGCCCGCGTGGTCGGCATGGCGACCGCCGGCGTGCCGCCGCGCGTCATGGGCATCGGCCCGGCTCCGGCCACGCAAAAAGTGTTGGCGCTCACTGGCTTGACGATCGACCAGATGGATGTGATCGAACTCAACGAAGCCTTCGCGGCGCAAGGCCTCGCCGTGCTGCGGCTGCTCGGCCTGAAGGACGACGACGCGCGGGTCAACATCAACGGCGGCGCCATCGCGCTGGGTCACCCGTTGGGTGCAAGCGGCGCGCGGCTCGCGACCACGGCGGTGAACCAACTGCACAAGAGCGGCGGCCGCTACGCGCTGTGCACAATGTGCATCGGCGTGGGCCAGGGCATCGCCCTCATCCTCGAGCGCGTCTGAGTTTTTGCGGTGCCTCTGCCGCCGTATGCCGCTGCATGGCGCGTGCGCCATACACGTGTTTCATGTCACGCTTTCAAGGCCTAAGTTGTAAAGCCGGGTCCATGCGCCAAAAAGGATACGCATGGGATAGCCATATGGCGAATAGAAACGCGGCCTTGGCCGTGTGAGACTCCTTGCTCGCGACGCATCGGCGCCAAGCAACGGAGAAATCATGGAACTATTTACACAGGCGGAATTTTTCGCAGGGCTTTTTTCGATCGTCGGCGCCGGTATTTTGATCGTCGTGGTGGTCAGCCGCTCACCGAAGCAGCTGGGCGATGAAATGGCGAATCGCGTGCAGGAAACGGTGACCTTGCTCGGCCGACTCGACGACTCGATCGACACCGGTCCGCGCCAGTTCGAAACCGCTGTCGGTGCCGGTGGTGCCGGTGGTGCAGGCGGTGCAGGTCGCCGCAGCGGCTGGGCCGGGCCGGCCTCTCGTTAACGAGCGACGGCGGCTTCTCGCCTGCCGATGCCGATGCGCCGCCGACGCCCCCGCGCTAAAGCTTCGGTGGTTTTTTCGGCAGGGCCTCGACGATGCGTCAGCGTCGAACGATCGCCGAGAGTTGCGGACCGTTGCCATCCGCGGCACTGCCAGGGACACCCATTCCCGCCAGCCGCAGCGACGCATAGCTGAGAGGCGGGTTGCCTATCAGCTTGCCGCTGTAGCGCCCATTGAATCGCGTGTCGGCGCAATTGGCCAACGTGAGTTCCAGCGTGGCGTTGGCGCTGGTCACGTAGGCTGAGCCCGATCCTGCCAACGTACAGCCCGCTTCGGGCACGCCGCCACGCACCGAGCCATCGAGCGCGATTTCAATCGCGCCCTGATGGACTTGCGATGGCCTCGATACGCCGCCCGGCCCGGCACTGGCCGCCATCAGAAACGCGCCCTGCCAACGACCGTGATAGTCCGGCACTTCCTGGGCAAAGGCGGTGGGCGCCCAAACGACCGCCAGTGCGGTTGCAAATTCCAACAGAGCGCGCATGCCTGCATCGTATCGGTCGATGGGCCGGCGCGGCTTGGGCATGATGGCGACCTTCGCTTTTCCATTTCCTTTTCCCTTTTCCTTTCCCCTCAGGCACATCGCCGACCCGGAGCTTTTCCCATGACCACATCACGTCTCATCATCCTCACCGGCGCCTCGCGCGGCATGGGCCGCGCCATGGCCGGCCGCCTGCTGCAGCCGGGCAACAAGCTGCTGTGCATTTCGCGCCGCAGCGATCCTTCGCTTGCCGAACAGGCGAGTGCGCGCGGCACTGGCCTCGAGCAATGGGAGCAAGACCTGGCCGATCCGGTGGCCGCGGCGGAGCGCGTGGCGGCGTGGCTCGCGCTGCAAGACGGCCAGGCGTTCGACGAGGCCACGCTCATCAACAACGCCGGCACCATCGGCGACCCGCGTCCGTTGGCCACGGCCGACGTATCGGTCCTTGCACAAGCCATGCGTGTCGGCCTCGAAGCACCGTTGCTGCTGACCGCGGCTTTTTTGCATGCGACCAAAGATTGGCGCGGCGCGCGCAAGGTGCTGAACATTTCGTCAGGCCTCGGCCGCAACGCGATGGCGAGCCAGGCTTCGTACTGCGCGGCCAAGGCCGGCATGGACCACTTCACGCGCGCCGTCGCGCTCGAAGAAGCCGCAGCACCGAACGGCGCACGCATCGTGTCGCTGGCGCCGGGCGTGATCGATACCGACATGCAAGTGCAGATGCGCGCCACCGATCCGACGCTGTTCGCAGACCGCGGGCGCTTCGTCGATATGCAGGCGAAGGGCTTGCTCGACTCGCCCGATACGGCGGCCACCAAAGTGCTGGCTTATCTCGAACGGCCGGACTTCGGCAGCCAGCCGGTCGCCGACGTGCGGGATCCGGCCTGAGCGGCGCGCCTCATAGCGGGCCGGGGTCTAGAGATAGATCTTCTGCAGCAGCTTGATGAGCGTGTCGCGCTCGCGCATCGTGAGCCTGGCGCTGGCTTCGAGTTCGAGCTGCACCACCGCCTGCTCTGCCTCGTGCACCAGCTTCTCGCCGGCCCGCGTCAGGTAGAGGCCGACGGCGCGGCCATCGCGCGGATGCGGGCGCCGCTCGATGAGTCCGCGGCTGTCCATCGTCGCCACCAGGCTCACCAGGTTCGGCGGCAGGATGTCGAGCGTGCTGCAGAGCTGGCGTGACGTCGCGCCGGGGTTGTGCCCCAGCAACGACAGCACCGAAAAATCGACCTGCTTCAGCCCGTAAGGCGCCATGCGTTCCGCGAACACGGCGCTGATGATCGACCAGGCGCGACGCGTGTTGTAGCCGACCAGCCCTTCGAGGACATGGCTGTCGAGGCGATCGGCGCGGTCCTGCCGTTGCACCGGCGCGGCTTGCGCGCCCGGCACGGCTTGCGACACGTCGGCGTTGGCTGATTTTTTCCGGGCGGTGGTCATGTGCCGAGCGTAGCGCTGCAAGCCGCGCGCGTCATGCGCTGGTCTGAACCATCGCCCGCTCGGCCTGCGCTGCAATGACCGCGTCGCAGGCGCGCTTGACGATGCCGAGCCGCATTTCGAACTCGGGCAACACCCAGCGCCGGAACGCCGCCGAGGGACGTGACCAGCGCATCGATTCGGCATCTGTCGCCGTGGCTGCGGCGACGTCGATGCGCGCCCACGCCCACGCCAACATCACGATCATCACGACGCGCAGGTAGTCGTCGGCCACCTCGTAGGGCAGCACCGGATCGACCGTGGCGGCCATCGCCAGCGTGGTGGTGAGGTAGCGCAACTGGGCCAGGCGCCGCTGCACGTCGGCATCGGTTTCGCGCGAGGCTTCCAACTGGTCGCGCATCTCGATCAGCACACCCGACATGCCGGCGCCGCCGTCGACCAGCACCTTGCGCACCAGCAAATCGATCGCCTGGATTTCGTTCGTGCCCTCATAGATCATCGTCACGCGCGCATCGCGCACGACCTGTTCGATGCCCCATTCGCGCACGTAGCCGTGCCCGCCGAACACCTGCAGGCATTCGCTCGCGCCGCTAAAGGCTTGCTGCGTGCAGGCGGCTTTCAGAACTGGCGTGACGAGCGCACACCAGCGCTGCGCGCGGTCACGTGTCTTGACGTCGGTGGCATGTTTGGCGACGTCGAGTTGAATGGCGGTGCAGTAGGCGATGGCGCGGGCGCCGTCGATCCAGGCCCGCTGCGTGTCAAGGAT
>JAQGMP010000444.1 GCA_028292285.1 Variovorax sp.
GCACCAGCGTGGCGCTACCCGAAGTCAAGCTCGGCCTGATCCCCGGTGCCGGCGGCACGCAGCGCCTGCCGCGCGTGCTCGGCGTCGAGACTGCGCTCAACATGATCGTCAGCGGTGAAGCCGTCAAAAGCGAAATGCTGGCGAGCCTGCCGGGTCAGAAACTGTTCGACAAGCTGGCGTCGTCGCTCGAATCGCTGATGGACGAAGCCGTCGAGTTCGCCAAATCGGTCGCCGGCAAGACCGGTGATGCACTGCCGCTGGTGCGCAACCTGCCGTGCAAGCATCCGCAAGGCGACGCCTACTTCCAGTTCGCGAAGAACATGGTCGCCGGCATGTCCAAGAACTACCCGGCGCCGCTCAAGTGCGTCGACGCGGTGCAGGCTGCGACGACGATGAAGTTCGACGCGGGCATGGCCGAAGAGCGCCGCCTGTTCACTTCGCTGATGTTCTCGCCGGAGTCGCTGGCGTTGCGCCATCTGTTCATGGCCGAGCGCGCCGCCAGCAAGATCCCCGACGTGGCCGACGACACGCCGCAGCGTGCGGTCAAGTCGGTCGGCGTCATCGGTGCCGGCACCATGGGCGGCGGCATTTCGATGAACTTCCTGAACGCCGGCGTGCCGGTCAAGATCCTCGAAATGAAGCAGGACGCGCTCGACCGCGGCGTTGCCACCATCAAGAAGAACTACGAAGCCCAGGTCAAGAAGGGCAAGCTCAAGCAGGACAAGTACGACCAGCGCATGGCGCTGCTCACCACCACGCTGAGCTACGACGAACTGAAAGACTGCGACCTGATCATCGAGGCCGTTTTCGAAGAACTCGGCGTGAAAGAAGCCGTGTTCAAGGAGCTCGATCGCGTCGCCAAGCCCGGCGCCATCCTCGCCTCGAACACCTCGACGCTCGACGTCGACAAGATCGCCGCCTTCACCAAGCGCCCGCAAGACGTGGTCGGCATGCATTTCTTCAGTCCTGCCAATGTGATGAAGCTGCTGGAAGTCGTGCGCGGCAAAGAGACGGCCAAGGATGTGCTTGCCACGGTGATGGGTGTCGCCAAGAAGATCAAGAAGACCGCAGTGGTCTCGGGCGTGTGCGACGGCTTCATCGGCAACCGCATGATCGAGCAGTACTCGCGCCAGGCCGGCTTCCTGGTCGACGAAGGCGCGACGCCGCAGCAGGTCGACAAGGCGGTCGAGAAGTTCGGCTTTGCCATGGGCCCGTTCCGCATGGGCGATCTGGCCGGCAACGACATCGGCTGGGCCATTCGCAAGCGCCGCGCTACCGAGCGCGCCGACATGAAGTACAGCCGCACCGCAGACAAGCTCTGCGAACTCGGACGCTTCGGCCAGAAGACCGGCGCAGGCTGGTACGACTACCAGGCCGGCAAGCGTGATGCCATCCCCAGCAAGGTCGTGCTCGACATGATCGAGCAGCACCGCAAGGACGAAGGGATCACGCCGCGCAAGATCTCCGACGAAGAGATCGTGCAGCGCCTGGTGTACTCGCTCGTGAACGAAGGCGCGCACATCCTGGAAGACGGCATCGCCAGCAAATCCGGCGACATCGACATGGTGTATCTCACCGGCTATGGCTTTCCGATCTTCCGTGGCGGCCCGATGCACTACGCGAGCCAGGTCGGCCTGTTCAATGTGTCGGAGTCGATGAAGCGCTTTGCGAAGAACCCGCGCGACGATGCCAGCTTCTGGCAACCGGCGCCGCTGATTCAGAAGCTGGTGGCTGAAGGCAAGAGCTTCAGTTGAGGGCAACGGACCGCAGGCCACGTCACAGCGACAGCGCACGATGATCAAACGCATTCTCCTGGCGCTGTTGCTGGCGATCGGCGCTCTCGTCGTCGCTGTCGCCGGCAAAACCTGGCTGACGCCGTCGCGGCAGATTGCGGTGGCGCCCGTCGCCAAGTCGGCCGATTCGGCGGTCGATGCCGAAGCGGCGGCAAAGCGGTTGTCCGGTGCGATCGTGTTGCGCACCGTGTCGAGCGCCGACGACCCGACGCTGAACGCTGCCGAGTTCGACAAACTGCATCTTCTGCTGGCGCAGCTTTATCCCAAGCTGCACGCCACGCTCAAGAAAGAAGTCATTGGCCAGCATGCGTTGCTCTACACCTGGGTCGGCACGGACGCGAAGGCGCCGCCCATTGCGCTCATGGCACACCAGGACGTGGTGCCCATCGCGTCCGGCACCGAGAAAAGCTGGACGCAAGACCCATTCAGCGGCCTGGTGCAAGACGGCTACATCTGGGGCCGCGGCACCATGGACAACAAGGGCAACCTGCTGTCGCAGATGGAAGCCATCGAGATGCTCATCGGCAGCGGCTTCCAGCCGAAGCAGACTGTCTACCTGATCGCCGGCGACGACGAAGAGGTCAACGGGTTGCGTGGCGCCAAGCCGATCGCCGAACTGCTGAAGTCGCGCGCCGTTCGCCTGTCGTGGGTGCTGGACGAAGGCCTGGCGGTGATCGACGGCGTCATCGGCGGGCTCGACAAGCCGGCTGCACTGGTCGGACTGGCAGAGAAGGGCTACGGCACTTTCTTCCTGTCGCTGGATGCGGCACCGGGCCATTCGTCGATGCCGCCGCCGCACAGCGCCATCGGCACCATGGGTGCGGCGCTGGCGCGTCTAGAGAACGACCCGATGCCGGCCTCGATCGGCGGTGTGGCGGGCGAGATGTTCGCCACGCTGGCGCCCGAGATGAAGGGCATCAGCCGGGTGATGCTGTCCAACCTTTGGCTGACGACGCCGCTGGTCAAAAGCCAGCTCGAGAAGAACCCGAGCACCAACGCCACGCTGCGCACGACCACCGCGCTGACCATCCTGCAAGCCGGCAACAAGGACAACGTGCTGCCGGGGCATGTCGATGCGGCGGTCAACTTCAGGCTGCTGCCCGGCGATTCGCTGGCGAGCGTCGAAGCGCACATGCGCAAGGCGCTGGGCGACGACGCCATCCAGGTGAAATCGTATGCCGGCAATGCCGAGCCGTCGCCCATCTCGCCGACCGACAGCGCCGGCTACCGCGCCATCCAGCAGACGCTGCGCCAGCAGTTTCCCGAGGCCGTGGTGGCGCCCGGACTCATGACGGCGGCGACCGATTCGCGCCACATGAGCATCGTCAGCGATGCCATCTACCGCTTCTCGCCATTGCGGCTCGGGCCGCAAGACCTGGGCCGATTTCATGGCACCAACGAGCGCATTTCGGTCGCGAACTACGCCGAGATGATCCAGTTCTACCGCCAGCTTCTCATCAACGCGTCAGGCCCGATCGGCCCTTCGCCCGCTCTTTGAGCGTCGCCGTCTTTCGTTCCTTTCTCGTTCCATTTTCGTTTTCATTCTTCTTGCAAGGACATCACCATGACCAGCGCCGTCATCGTTTCCACCGCCCGTACGCCACTCGCCAAGAGCTGGAAGGGTGCCTTCAACATGACGCACGGCGCAACGCTCGGCGGCCACGCGGTGCAGCATGCGGTGCAACGCGCGGGCATCGATCCGGCGTCGGTCGACGACGTCATCATGGGATGCGCGACGCCTGAAGGCGCGACCGGCTCGAACATCGCGCGCCAGATCGCATTGCGCGCCGGCCTGCCGGTGACCACGTCGGGCATGACGATCAACCGCTTCTGCTCGTCGGGCCTGCAGACCATCGCGACGGCGGCACAACGAATCATCGCGGGCGAGGGCGAGGTCTACGTGGCCGGCGGCGTCGAGAGCATTTCGTGCGTGCAGAACGAAGCCAATCGCCACATGATCGTCGACCCGGCGCTGCTCAAGATCAAGCCGGAGATCTACTGGAACATGCTGCAGACGGCCGAGCAGGTCGCCAAGCGCTACAACATCGGCCGTGATGCGATGGACGAGTACGGCGCCGCCAGCCAGCAAAAGGCGACGGCCGCGCTCGAAGCCGGCCGCTTCAAGGACGAGATCGCGCCGATCACCGTGCTGGCCGGCGTGGCCGACCCGGTGCTGGGCCTGCGCACGAAAGAAGTGACGATCGCGAACGACGAAGGCATTCGCGCCGGCACCACCAAGGAAGGCATCAGCGGCATTCGCCCGGCTATTCCCGGTGGCGTGATTTCGGCCGGCAATGCCAGCCAGTTTTCGGACGGCGGCGGTGCTTGCGTGCTGGTCGACGAAAAGTACGCTGAACAAAAAGGCCTGAAGCCGATCGGCCGTTTCCTCGGCTTCGCGGTGGCGGGTTGCGAACCCGACGAAATGGGCATCGGCCCGGTGTTCGCGATTCCCAAGGTGCTGAAGCGCCTGGGCCTGACGGTCGCCGACATCGACCTTTGGGAACTGAACGAAGCCTTTGCGGTGCAGGTCATCTACTGCCGCGACAAGCTCGGCATTCCGGCCGAACTGCTGAACGTCGACGGCGGTGCCATTGCCGTCGGCCACCCCTACGGCGTGAGCGGCCAGCGCCTGACCGGGCACGCGCTCATCGAAGGCAAGCGCCGTGGCGCGAAGAAGGTGCTGGTCACGATGTGCATCGGCGGCGGGATGGGTGCTGCGGGCGTGTTCGAAGTGATTTGACTCGCCCCCCAGAGGCTCGCGCACTGCGTGTCGCTTCGCCTTCCCCCCTGCCGGGGGGCAACACCGGCGGACTGGCGGAGCCAGTTCCGCGGTGTTTCACGAAAAAGGCCGATTCGTAATCGGCGTTTTATTTCGAGATGCCCATGAGCCTTCGTCCCACCCTCGACTTTCTGCTTTACGACTGGCTCGATGCCGAGTCGCTCAACAAGCGCGAGCGTTTCAGCGATCACTCGCGCGAGACCTTCGACGCGGTGCTGGACACCTGCGAGCGGATCGCGCGCGAGAAGTACGCGCCTTTCAATCGCACGGTCGATACGCAGGAGCCGCACTTCGACGGCGAAAAAGTCATCTTGCCGCAGGCCACGCACGATGCGCACAAGGCCTTCGTCGACTCCGGAATGATGAGTGCGGCGCAGGACTACGACATCGGCGGCATGCAGTTGCCGTACACGCTGAGTGCCGCGGCCAACAGCTTCTTCGCGATGGCGTCGGTCAGCATCGGCTCGAACATGCTGACCAGCGGCAATGCCAATCTGCTGATGGTGCACGGCACCGACATGCAAAAAGAGGTCTTCGCCAAGAACGAGTTTTCAGGCCGCTGGGCCGGCACGATGTGCCTGTCGGAACCGCAGGCCGGATCGTCGTTGAGCGACGTTGCGACACGCGCAGTGCCGGATGGCGCCGACTTTCAGGACGACCCGCTCGGGCCACGCTACCGGCTTACCGGCAACAAGATGTGGATCTCGTCGGGCGACCACGAACTGACCGAGAACATCGTGCACATCGTGCTCGCCAAGATCCCGGACGAGAACGGCAAGCTGGTGCCGGGGACGCGCGGCATCTCGCTCTTCATCGTGCCGAAGAAGATGGTCGACACCGCGGGCAAATTGACCGGCGTGCGCAACGACGTCGCGCTGGCCGGCCTCAATCACAAGCTGGGCTGGCGCGGCACGACCAACACGCTGCTGAACTTCGGCGAGGGCAAGTACCCCGTTTCTTCGACGGGCTCAGAACAGGCTCCTTCGACAGGCTCAGGTCAAGCTGTTCCCGGCGCGGTCGGCTACCTCGTCGGCTCGCCTGGCAAGGGGCTGCACTGCATGTTCCACATGATGAACGAGGCGCGCATCGGCGTCGGCACGGCCGCGACGATGCTCGGCATGGCCGGCTATTACGCCTCGCTCGACTACGCCAAGGCGCGGCCGCAAGGTCGCCTCGTAAAGAAGCCGACCGACGGTGCGGAGAGTGGCGCCGGCGCTGTCGTGAAGGACTCCGCCAGCCCGCAGGTGCGCATCATCGAGCACGCCGACGTGCGCCGCATGCTGCTCGCGCAAAAGGCGTATTGCGAAGGTGCACTGGCGCTGGAGCTGTATTGCGCCAAGCTGGTCGACGAGCAAAAGACCGGCGAAGCGCAGGCCGCCGACGATGCGCGGCTGCTGCTCGAAGTGCTGACGCCCATCGCCAAGAGCTGGCCGAGCGAGTGGTGCCTGGAAGCGAATTCGCTGGCGATCCAGATCCACGGCGGCTACGGCTACACGCGCGATTTTCCGGTCGAGCAGTACTGGCGCGACAACCGGCTGAACATGATCCACGAGGGCACGCACGGCATCCAGGCGGCGGACCTGCTGGGCCGCAAGGTGCTGATGGAAGGCGGCCGGGGCCTGAAGCTGCTGGCCGGCCGCATCAACGAGACCATCGAGCGTGCGATCCAGCAGCCCGAACTGGCCGAGCACGCCAACGCGCTCGGCCAGGCCCTGCAGCAGGTCGGGTCGGCAACCAAGTCGGCGTGGGCCACGGGCAATCCCGGCGACG
>JAQGMP010000445.1 GCA_028292285.1 Variovorax sp.
GGGCATCGCCCTCTTCGCGCGCGCCGGCAAACGGCTCACGGGGCTGACTGCGCCGGGCGATCACCTGCTGCCGATCATCGAGCGCGTGCTGATGGAAAGCCAGAACCTGCGCCATGCGGGGAAAGAAAGCGACTCCCTGTCGGCGTCGGCGCTGGCGCAACTGCTCATCCGTGCGCAGGCCTCGGCCGGCGCCCCCTCCGCACCGCATTGATCCACTCACACCCACCGATTCAGGAGCCATTCACGATGAGCCAACACACCTCTTCCTCCATCGACACCAGCATCGGTGATCTGCGCATCCGGCGCGTGGCCGGCAACATCGGCGGCGAGGTGCAGGACATCGCGCTCGGCGGTGACTTGCACGCCGATGTCGTCGAGCAGCTGACCGCCGCGCTGGTCAAGCACAAGGTGCTGTTCTTTCGCGGCCAGAGCCATCTGGACGATGCCCAGCACCAGGCCTTCGGCGCACGCTTCGGCCGCACGGTCGCGCACCCGACGGTGCCCTCGCCTAGCGGCACCAAGCTGTTCGAACTCGACGCATCCAAAGGCGGCGGCCGTGCCGATTCGTGGCACACCGACGTGACCTTCGTCGACGCCTTCCCCAAGATTTCGATCCTGCGCGGTGTGACCATTCCGGCCTACGGCGGCGACACCGTCTGGGCCAACACCGCCCTGGCCTACGAGCGCCTGCCGCAGCATTTGAAGCAGCTGGCCGACAACCTCTGGGCGGTGCACAGCAACGACTACGACTATGGTGCCGACCGCGTGCAGGTCGAAGAAGATCGCTTGCGCCATCACCGCAACGTGTTCGTCTCGGCCGTGTATGAGGCCGAGCATCCGGTGGTGCACGTGCACCCGGTGTCGGGCGAGCGCGCCCTGCTGCTCGGCCACTTCGTGAAGAAGCTGGTCGGCTTTTCGAGCACCGAGTCGGCGCGCCTCTTCGAACTGCTGCAGAACCGCGTGACGCGGCTGGAGAACACGGTGCGCTGGCGCTGGAAGCCGGACGACGTAGCGATCTGGGACAACCGCGCGACGCAGCACTTCGCGATCAACGACTACGGCAACCAGCCGCGCCTGGTACGGCGTGTGACCGTGCATGGCGACACGGCAGTGGCCATCGACGGGCAACGCAGCCGAACACGCAGCCGGCCCGAGGCGACCAATGACGCCAGCATCGACCACCTGATCACGGCCACTGCCTGACCCGGACGCACCTTCCATGACCCACATATCGACTCCCGATTCGCAGCGCCGCGGCCTGCTCAAGGCCGGCGCCGCACTCAGCGCGACCGCCCTGCTGCCCGGCCTTCCCGGCCTGGCGATGGCCCAATCCGGCGGCACGAAGAAGTACGCTGGCATCACGCTCAACGTCTCGACCTTCAGCGCGCACTATCCGAAGCTCTTGCAGCAATGGCTGCCGGAGTTCGAAGCGCTCACCGGCGCCAAGGTCAACTACGACGCACCCTCGTTCCCGGTCTACAACCAGCGTGCCGACCTCGAACTGTCGACCAAGGGCTCGGCCTACGACGTCGTCAACGTCACCTACATCTACACCAGCCGCTGGATCAACTCGGGCTGGCTGACGCCGCTCGACGACTACATCAAGAACCCGAATCTGACCCCGGCGGACTGGGACCTGAACGACTTTCTGCCCGGCGCGCGTGCACCGGAGACCGGGCGCGACGGCAAGCTCTATGGCATCCCATGGACGGCTGAAGTCCTGCTGTCGGCATCGTCGCGATTCGATCTGGTGCAGAAGGCCGGCCTGGCTTTCCCTGACACCACCGACGACTTGGTGAAGGTGCTGCGCGCCGTCAACAAGAAGGAACGCGTGGCCGGCTTCGTGTCCGACAACCACTACGGCTGGACCTTCGTGCCGTACCTGCATGCCTTCGGCGGCGACGTGTTCCGCAAAGCGCCCGACGACCTGTTCCCCACGCTCGACACGCCCGAAGCCATCGCCGCAGGGGAGTACTACGCCAACCTGCTGAAAGAGTTCGGTCCCGACGGCGCCATCACCTACCAGCCGGACCAGGTCACGCAAGCGCTCAAGTCGGGCCGCACGAACTTCGCCGACGCAGGCCAGCTGTACCTCGCGCAACTGGGCGACCGGGCCACCACCAAGACCATCGACACGGTGAAGTTCGGCCTGCTGCCGAAGGGCCCGGCCGGGCGCTTTCCCGGCACCGCCGTGCATGCGCTCGGCATCCCGACCGGCTCGAAGAACAAGGAAGCGGCCTGGGCCTTCATTCAATGGGCGCTGAGCAAGCAGACCACGCGCAAGGCGGTGGCGGCGGGCTACGGTTCGCCGGCACGCCGCTCCGACATCGACTCGGCCGAGTTCCGCCAGAACCAGGTCATCAACGGCAACGACCTGGCCAAGCTGTCGCTCGACTCGATCGAAATGGCGGCCAAGAGCGGGCACATGAAGTACCGCACCGTATCGGTCTATCCGCAGGTCGATCAGCAGTTGAACAAGGCGATCGAACTGATCGCCAGCGGTCAGTTGTCGGCTAGGCAGGCGTTCCAGCAGGCGCAGGCCAATTCGATCGCGGAACTGCAGCGCGCCGGCGCCAAGCTCTGAGGGCGTGGGCGTGGCACATGCAGTCACCGCCGAAGGCGTGAACGGCGGCTGGCAGGGCGAACGGCGCCGCGCCTTCCTGCTCGGGCTGTCGCCTTCGCTCGTCGTCCTGCTGCTGATCACGCTGGTGCCGGCCGCCGCGTTGCTGGTCGCGAGCTTCACGCCGCTGCAGCTCACCGATCCGGTCGGCACCTTTCGCTTCGACGACCCGCTGGTCAACTACCGGAACCTGCTGCACGACAACCGCTTTCTCGGCTCGATCGCGGTGCAGCTGAAGCTATCGGCTTCCAGCGTGGCGTTGCAGCTGGGCGTGGGCCTTGGCCTGGCGCTGCTGTTGAACGGCAAGTCGCGGGTACTCGAAGGCGCGCGCACGATCTTCCTCATCCCGATGGTGCTGCCGCCGATCGTGGTCGCGCTGATCTGGAAGATCATGTACACGCCCGACGTGAGCCCGATGCACCGCACGCTCGAAGCCATCGGCTGGCCGGTGCGCTCGCTCATCGCCAACCCCGACACCGCCTTGTGGGCCCTCTCGCTGGCCGACACCTGGCAGTGGTTTCCCTTCACCATGCTGATGGTGCTGGCGTCGCTGCAAATGATCCCGGACGACCCGATCGAAGCCGCCACGCTCGAAGGCGCGAGCCGCTGGCAGCTGTTCCGCTACATCGTGTTCCCTTACATCCGGCCGGTGCTGGTGGTGTGCGCGCTCTTCCGTTTGATCGACAGCTTCAAGGCCTTTCCGCTGATCTACGTGCTGACCAACGGCGGTCCCGGCTCGGTGACCGAGGTGACCAACTACTACGGCTTCATTCAGGCCTTCAACTTTTCTTACTGGGGCTACGCCAGCGCCATCGCCACCGTCATGCTGGTGGGCGTCTTCGTGCTGAGCTGGTTGGTCGGCAAACTGGGATGGAGCCATCATGACGAGCGCTAGCCGGGCCTGGACCCTCGAGAACGTCGAAGCCGGACCAGTGCAAAGCGCGCCGACGGGCGCAACGGGCGGGACGCGAGCAAAGCCGGCGTGGCGCGCGTGGCTGTCGCGCCACGGCCGCGCACTGACGGTGGCGCTGTTGCTGCTCGTCATCCTGTCACCGTTCCTCTGGCTGGTGCAGCTCGCCTTTCGGCCGGCGGCCGACATCTTCGAAGACAGCCTGCTGTTCAAGCCGACGCTCGACGGCTTCCTCAGCCTGCTGCAAGGCAACTTCCTGAAGTCGTTCGGCAACAGCCTGCTGGTGAGCACGCTGTCGACCGGCTTCTCGCTGCTGATCGGCGTGCCCGCAGCTTACGCGCTCACGCGCTGGCAGTTCAAGGGCCGCGACCGCATCGCGTTGTGGATTCTGGTGACGCGCATGGCACCGCCGATCGCCTTCACCATCCCGTTCTTCCTGGCCTACCAATACCTCGGGCTGCAAGACACGGTGATCGGCCTGGCCATCGTCTACCTGACCTTCAACCTGGCGATCGTCATATGGTTGATGCAGACGTTTTTCGAGGCGGTGCCGGCATCCCTTGAAGAGGCAGCGTGGATAGACGGCTGCGGAATCTGGCAGGCGTTCTGGCGCGTCTCGTTGCCGCTGACCGCGCCGGGCCTCGCGGCCACCGCCGTGCTCTGCTTCATCTTCTCGTGGAACGACTTTTTCTATGCACTCATCCTGACGCGCACCAACGCCATCACGGCGCCGGTCGCGATCGTCAACTTCCTGCAGTACGAAGGCTGGGAGTGGTCGAAGATCGCCGCCAGCGGAACGCTCGTGATGCTGCCGGTCGTGGTGTTCACCGTCGTCGTTCGCAAGTACCTGGTGCGCGGCCTGACGGCCGGCAGCGTCAAGGACTGACCGCTCTCATTTTCTGGATCTTCCATGGCCTCCATCACCATCCGCCGCCTTGCCAAGAACTTCGGCGCGACGCCTGTCATCCGCGGCATCGATATCGACATTCGCGATGGCGAGTTCGTCGCGCTGGTCGGGCCTTCGGGCTGCGGCAAGTCGACCTTGCTGCGCATGATCGCCGGCCTGGAAAGCGTCGACGCCGGCGAGATCCTGCTGGGCGACCGGCGCATCAACGACGTGGCGCCGCGCGATCGCGACGTCGCGATGGTGTTCCAGAACTACGCGCTGTATCCGCACATGACGGTCGGCGAGAACCTGGGCTTCGGACTGAAGATTCACGGTCTCAAGGCCGACGACATCGCGCGCCGCGTGCAGCAGGCGGCCGACACGCTGGGCCTCGGCGAGTTGCTGAAGCGCCGGCCGAAACAACTGTCGGGCGGCCAGCGCCAGCGCGTCGCGATGGGCCGCGCCATCGTGCGCCAGCCGCAGGCCTTCTTGTTCGATGAGCCGCTGTCGAACCTCGACGCCAAGCTGCGCGTGCAGATGCGCACCGAGATCAAAGCGCTGCATCAGCGACTGGGCACCACCACCGTCTACGTCACGCACGACCAGGTCGAGGCGATGACGATGGCCGATCGCATCGTCGTGCTCAAGGACGGTCTGGTCGAACAGGTCGGGGCGCCCCTGGAGCTTTATGACCGGCCACGCAACGCCTTCGTTGCGGGCTTCATCGGTTCGCCGGCCATGAACTTCATTCCGGGACGCCTGCAACTGGACGGCGCGCCGTACGTGTTGACGGACGACGGACTGCGCCTGCCGCTGGTGCCGGGGTCGCGCGGCGCGCATGGCGATCGCGTGCTGTACGGCACGCGGCCGGAGCACTTCACGATCGATACCAGTCGCGGTCTTTCCGCCGACGTGATCGTGGTCGAGCCCACCGGTTCCGAAACACAGGTGGCGCTGCGCCTCGGCAACCAGCCTGTGATTGCCGCGTTCCGGGAGCGCATCGGCGCGCGCCCTGGCGATCGGATGGCGTTATGGCCGGTGGCCGCCGAAGCGCATCTGTTCGATGCAGCCGGCGGTCAGCGGCTCAACTGAAGCCGACTGCTTTTTTTCAGGCGGACTCGAACTCGACGAGTGCGCCGTGGGCACGCGACGCGTCGATCGCACCGCTCTTCTGTGCTGCATTGCCCGTCTGCAGCACCAACGCATAGGGGCCTTCGCCTCGCCCGGCAAGCCGTTGGGCGAGCGCGCTGGAGGAGACACCGGTCGCGCCGCGCGGCGACGACAGCACCAGGATGCTGTGGCCGACATTGACAAGCGCCAGGCGCGCATCACTGCCCGGAAGCGCGACCGGATGGCCGACCCCGTCGGATCTTCCGTCTCCGTTCCCCAGCAGCGCGCGATAGCGTGACAGCGTTGCATCGAGGTCGTGCACCGCGAGCGCCAGACTCGCCACGCCGAGCGCGCCGTTGGGATGCACCCGCGCGTCGCCCTCCGGCACGCGCAGCGAGCGCGGCGTGATGTCGCCGCACAGAAAAGGCAGGGCGGGTGACGGCGCACGTGCGGTCTGCCACAGCAGCCGCTCGCCATCGGGGCGCACGCGGCCGCCGTCGAGCGGGCCGTCCAGCACGAGTCCGCGTTCGGCGGCGCCGGTCACCACGTCCGCGGTGCTATGAGGCAGCAACGCGAAGTCGACGATGCCTTCGCCGTGGCGCTGCAGCAGTTGCCACCAGCGCTCTTGCGGCGCCGGTTCCTTCCAGGCGATGAGCTCGAAGTAGCTGCCGTCTGCGAAAACGACCAGCGCGTTGTGCGTGGGGCGGCCCGGGTGGTCGCCACCGCGCTGCACGTTGAAGCCGAGCGCCGCATAGTCGGCAATGGTGCTGTCGAGGTCGTTGACGGCGATGACGATGTGATCGAGCGGCAGGGACATGGTGTTGTTCTTCCTCAGATTCTTCAGATTCAGGAAGCGGTGCGCGCGGCATCGCCGCCACCCAGGTAGGCGTCGCGGATGCGCGCGTCGGCAAGCAACTCGCGCGCCGGACCGCGCAGCGCGATGCGGCCGGTCTGCAGCACATAGCCGTAGTGCGCGATCTGCAACGCGAGGCTGGCGTTCTGTTCGACCATGAAGACCGAAACACCCTGTCCGTTGATCTGTGCGATGAGCGCCAGCACCTTGTCGACATACAGCGGCGACAGACCCATGGTGGGCTCATCCATGCACAGCAGCTTCGGCCGCCCCATGAGCGCGCGGGCCATGGCAACCATCTGCTGCTCGCCGCCGGAGAGCGTTCCGGCCTGGAACTCGATGCGCTCGGCCACGCGCGGAAACAGGTCGAGCATGCGGCCCAAATCTTCGGCCACGCCCTTGCGGTCGTTGCGCGCATAGGCGCCCATCAGCAGGTTCTCGCGCACCGTCATGGCGGGGAACAAACGACGCGCCTCGGGCACCGAGCCGATGCCGCGGCGGATCACCTGCGGCGTGCCGAGGCCGACGATCGACTTGCCCTCGAAACGCACGTCGCCCGAGCGTGGCTTGAGCAGACCGAGCACCACCTTCATGGTGGTCGACTTGCCGCTGGCATTGCCGCCCAGCAGGCTCACGATCTGGCCCGGGCGCACCTCGAGGTCGAGATCGAAATGGGCCTGCACGGGGCCGTAGAAGCTGTTGATTTTCTCGAGTTGAAGCAGCGGCTGCCGAGGCACGCTGGAAATGTGGGACGCGGCGCGTTCGGGCAGCCCCTCGCCCCAGCCCTCTCCCCGGAGGGGCGAGGGAGCGAGTCCGGTGCGCGCGACGGCGGCGGTCATGCGGGCACCGCCTCGGGCTTCGTTTCGCCTTCCGTCTCGCCTTTCACTTCGCCAACGTGCCGATGGCCGAGGTACGCCTCGATCACCGCCGGATCGTTGCGCACCGCATCGGGCAGTCCTTCGGCGATCTTGCGTCCGTTGTCGAGCACCACGACGCGGTCGGACAGCTGCATCACCAGGTCGAGCTTGTGCTCGATCAGCAGGATGGTCTGGCCGCGCGTCTTCAGTGCGCGGATGATCTCCAGCATCTCGGCGGTTTCGCTTTCGTTCATGCCGGCCGTCGGCTCGTCGAGCAGCAGCAGGCGCGGCTGCAGCGCCAGCGCCCGCGCGATTTCGACGCGGCGCCGGTTCGCGTACGACAGGCTGTAGGCCGGATGGTCGATGCGCGGCGCCAGCCGCTCGCCGAAGAGCGCGATGATCGCCAGCGCTTCGTCTCGCAGCTTCGCTTCTTCGCGCGTGACATGGGGTGGCTGCACCAGCGCCAGTGCGAGTTCGGCCAGCGCCGCGATGCCGGGCACACCGCCCATGCGGGGCCGCACCGCACGCAGCCGCGTGTGCGCACCGACCAGCACGTTGTCCAGCACGCTCAGGTTGGCGAACACGCGGCCGTGCTGAAAGGTGCGCGCCAGGCCGCGGCCGGCGAGCTTTTCAGCCGACCAGCCGGTCACGTCTTGCCCTTCGAACTGCACCGTGCCGCCGTCGGGCCGGTCGAGCCCGGTCACGAGATTGAAGAGCGTGGTCTTGCCCGCGCCATTGGGTCCGATCACGCTGACGAGCTCGCCCGCGCCGACCTGCAGGTCGACGGCGTCGACGGCGGTCAGGCCGCCGAAGCGCCGCGTGAGTCCGGTGATCTCAAGCAGCGATGGCATCCGGTTCTTTCCAGCCCGCGTCCTGCGCACCGTTTTTGGCATTGGCCTTCGAATTGGTCAACTTCACCTCGGCCCGAATGGTCTGCGGATTGCGCAGCAGATTCAGGATCGGGCAATTGCGCTCGACCGCTTCAAACAGCGCGTCGATGTCGGCGCGGCTGGCGGGCGAATCGATGTGCACCGTGTAGCCGATCTGGTGCGGCCAGATGGGCGTCTGCTCGTGGCCCGGCTTGCCGCCGCGCGGATCGATGATGCCCGTCACCTCGACTTCGAGACTCTCCAGCGGCACTTGCCGCTCGGCCGCCTGAATCAGGAAGATGTGCGTCACGCAGGTGCCGAGCACGCCGAGCTGCAACTCCGGCGAACTCGGGCCGAGGTTGTAGCCCGCAAAGTCCGGCGGGCTGTCGCTGATGATCTGGTGATCGCGAATGCGCAGGCGCCGTACACCGCTGCGGCCTTCGGCGCGCACGGTCGCCTTGAGTTGGGCCGGTTGCGCGGTGCCCGCTTCGATGGCGGCATTGCGTGCCAGCACGGCGGTGCGCTTTTCAGCGAGGTAGTCGTTCAGATGGCTCATGGTGTTCTTTCTTTCAGACGATGTTCGAGGCGATGTGTCAGACAGTGCCCAGCAGACCTTGCGGGCGGAAGCGGATGAGCAGCAGCAAGGCGACCCCGTAGATCAACATGCGGTATTCGGAGGTCA
Organism: Variovorax sp.; assembly: GCA_028292285.1. GTDB lineage: Bacteria > Pseudomonadota > Gammaproteobacteria > Burkholderiales > Burkholderiaceae_C > Variovorax. The sequence continues at coordinate 8,788 of JAQGMP010000445.1, forward strand.
CGCGGAACAGCTCGGGCAGGCTCACCAGCGCGAAGGCGCCGAGCAGCGCGCCGCTGATGTTTCCGAGGCCGCCCAGGATCACCATCGTCAGGGCGAGGATCGAGATCTGCGAGGTGAAGGTCTCGTGGTTGATGTACGAGTAGAGGTGCGCCGTGAAGGCGCCGCTGACGCCCGCCGCGAAGCCACCAAAGCCGAAGGCCATCGCCTTGTAGCGGTCGGGGCGTATGCCGTAAGCGCGCGCCGCCACCTCGTCTTCGCGCACCGCGCGAAAGGTGCGTCCCAGATGCGAGCGCAGCAGTCGCCATTGCAGCAACGCCAGCAGCACCATCGCGCCGAACGAGGCCCAGTAGAAGGCGTTGTTCGACGATGCGTCGTGCCCGAACAGCGACAGCGGCGGAATGCCCGAGATGCCGATCGGTCCGCGCGTCAGGCTCTCCCAGTTGAGGATGGTGAGCGCGACGATCTCGCCGATGCCGAGCGTGGCGATCGACACGTAGTGCCCGCGCAGCCGGAACGCCGGGAAGATAAGCGCGGTGCCGATCACCGAGGTGAGCAGCCCCGCGACGATGATGCTGGTGCCCACCGGCAAGTGCAGGTCGAGCACCAGCAGCGCCGAGGCGTAGGCACCGATCGCCAGCAGCCCGGCATGGCCCAGCGAAATCTGACCGACCGTGCCAGCGACCAGCGTGAGGCTCAGCGCGAGTGCCGCGTAGAGCCACGCATTCGTCAGCGTCTGCAGCAGATAGGGAGAAGGGTCGAACAGCGGCAGCACGCTGGCCACGGCGAACAGTGCGGCTAGCATCCATCGCGGCACATGCCAGGGCTTGCTCGGCGCGATGAAGGTGCCGGTGAGCGGTTCGGGCGGCAGCGCGCGCTTGCGCCCGAACAGGCCGTTCGGCTTCCACACCAGGATGATCAACAGCAGCGCGAAAGCGAACAGGTTGCGATACGGCGTGCCGAACATCGCGACGCCGTAGCTTTCGGTCAGGCCCAGCAGCAGGCTGCCGACGATCGCGCCCGGCACATTGCCGACGCCGCCGACCACCGTCGCGACCACACCCTTGAGCGTCGCCTGAAAGCTCATCGCCGGGCTGATGTTGTTGTAGTACATGCCGACCAGCAAGCCGGACAGTCCACCGAGCGCGGAGGCGATGGCGAACACGCGCTGGTTGACCCGGTTCACATCGACGCCCATCTGCTGCGCGGCGTCGCGGTCTTGTGCCGTGGCGCGCACCGCCCAGCCCAGCCTGGTGAAGCGCAAAAAGCCGAAGAGCAGTGCCGCGCTCGCAAGGCCGGTGCCGGCGATCAGCACGTCGAGCGCGCCGACGGTGCCGGTGCCGATCTGCAGCCGCCACGCCGGCAGTTGCGAGGGCAGCGCGCGCGGGTCGGGGCTGGCCACCAGCTGCACGACGATGTCGAGCACGAAGCTGATTCCGATGGTCGCCAGCAGCGGCGCGATGCGGGCCGCGCCCTGCAGCGGCCGCAAGCCAACGCGCTCGATCAGCATGCCGAGCGCGCCCGAGCCCAGCACCACCAGCACGATGGTCACCGGCAGCGGCGTGTGCAGGAAGGTGATCGCGCCCCAGCCGATGTAGGCCCCGACGGTGTAGACCGATCCGTGCGCGAAGTTGATGAGATGCGAAACGCCGAAGATCAGCGCCAGCCCGACTGCCAGCAGCGCGTAGATGTTGCCGATGACGAGTCCGTTGACCGTGTAGTCGACGAACGATGCGAAAGAAAAGCCCATGCCGAATCAGCGTGTCCGCGCCCGGCTCACCGGCTCGACGCGACCGAAGCCTTGCCGTCCGACAGCGCCCACTTGCCGTCGCGCACCATCAGGTCGACGCTCTTCACGCCGATGACGCGGCGCGTCTTGGGGTCGAAGGTGGCCTTGCCGAAGATGACGCTCGGCACGTCCTTGATCTTGTAGAAGGCATCGCGCACCGACCTGCGGTCGGCCTGCGGACCCGCCTCGCGCAAGGCTGCAGCGGCGAACTGCACCGCGTCGAACGCGAACGCGTTGAAGGCGTCCGGGTCCTTGGCGTACTTGGCGCGGAAGCCCTTGACGAAGCTCTGCACTTCAGCGCGCGGCTCTTCCGGAAAGAAGCTGGTGTTGGTATGGATGCCGTTGACCGCCGCACCGCCGAGTTCGATGAACTTGGGCGAGTAGACCGAGCTCGATGCCACGATCGGCTGCTGCAGGCCCACGCTGCGCACTTGCCCCGCAATCAATGCGCCATCGGCGTAGTACGACACCAGCACCACGCCGTCGGGCTTGGCGTCGCGCACGCGCACCAGCGTCGAGCGGAAGTCCTTTTCGTCGGGCTGGTAGCCCTCGGCAATGGCGACCTGCGCACCGCGCGCCTCGGCCGCCTTCACGAACACGTCCTTGCTGGTGCGGCCCCAGTCCGTATTGAGATAGAGCACCGCGACGCGCTTGAAGCCGAGCGTCTTGACTGCGAGGTCGGCCAGCAGCGGCTGCGCGTCGGCCTGGCTGACGGACGGGCTCCAGATGAAGTCGCCGCCGTTGGTGAAATCGGGATGCGAGTTGGTGAAGCCGAACTGCACCAGGCCGGCGCGCTGGTAGATCGGCGATGCGGCCATCGATGCCGGACTGGAGAAGTCGCCCAGCTCGATCAGCACGCGCTTGTCGTTGACGAACTTCTGCGCCAGGCCGACTGCCTGCCGCGGGTCGCTCTGGCTGTCTTCGAACACATAGGCCAAGGGCCGGCCATGGATGCCGCCGTTGGCATTGATGTCGTCGAGCGCGAGGTCGAAGCCGGCCTTCCACTGCGCGCCGTACTGCGCGTTCTGGCCGGTCAGCGGGCCGCTGACGGCGAACCACAGGGGCTCGCCGGTGGCCGGCGCCGCAAGGGCCGGAAGCACCGATAGCGGTGCTGCGAGAAACAAGGCGGCGAGGCGAAGAAAGGTCTGGCGGTGCAGCATGGCGTGAACGCAGGAGATGTGCGGAGGGGGATGGACAGCCCCGCATTTTTCGCATCGCGCCCAGGAATTGGGAACGAAGAAAAAGGCGCACCGATATGCGTTTTCCGGATAAGCGCCGAACGTATATCGACATGCGGAAAAGGTCGTTCACAGCGCAGCGCCGCGGCACTAAGGTCGCCACTTTCGCATCAGGCGCACGTCCGGGCGCCCATCCCTTTTCTTCTTTCCTTCATGAGCGCTGTACTCCCTTCGCCACGCACGGAGGCCAGCCGGCCTGCTGCACGGCCGCCCCCCGCCGGCACACCGGTCGTCACGACGGTGATTGCCGATGCCGCCCTTGCGCCCGGGCAGCGCAGGCCCGCGTCGCATACCGTGGATGCCGTGTCAGGGTCGAGCCGCCATCGCTGGCGGCACTTGCTGCCCTGGGTGCTGCCGGTCGTGCTCGTCGGCGTCTGGCAGTTCTTTTCAGAGACCGGCCGCCTGCCCGCGGGCATCCTGCCGGCGCCGTCGGACGTGCTTCGCGCGGCGTGGCGCTTGGCCGAACGCGGTGAACTGCAGCGCGACATCCTGGTAAGCCTGCGCCGCGTGTCGATCGGCTTTTTCACCGGCGCCAGCACGGGGCTGCTGCTGGGCTTTCTGGTCGGCCTGTCGAGCCTGGCGCACGGGCTGCTCGACCGCTCCTTGCAGATGGTTCGCACCATTCCGCATCTGGCGCTGGTGCCGCTGATGATCCTGTGGTTCGGCATCGGCGAAGAGCCGCGCGTGTTGCTGGTCGCACTGGGCTCGCTATTCCCGGTTTACATCAACACCATGAGCGGCATCCGCAACGTCGACCCCAAGCTGATCGAACTGGGCCGCTCTTACGGATTGAGCACACCGCGACTCGTCGCGGGTGTGGTGCTGCCGGGTGCGCTGGCGCCGATCCTCACCGGCGTGCGGTATGCGCTCGGTGTGGCCTGGCTCACGCTGGTGGTCGGTGAAACCATCGCCTCGCGCGATGGCATCGGCTACATGGTGCAAAACGCACGCGAGCTCCTGCGCACCGACGTGATCCTGCTGGCGATCCTGCTGTACGCGCTCGCCGGCTGGCTCGCCGATTCGATCACCCGGCTGATCGAGCGCCGGCTGCTGCGCTGGCATCCGAACTATGCAAAGGGCAGCCCGCCATGAGCGCGGACGAAGGGCTGCGCTTGCGCGGCGTCGGCAAGGCCTTCGGCGGCCGCCTGGTGCTCGAAGACATCGACCTCGACATCCCGGCGGGCCAGTTCGTCGCGCTCATCGGTGCCAGCGGGGTCGGCAAGTCGACCTTGCTGCGCGTCGTGGCCGGGTTGGAGGCGCCGAGCGCCGGCCGCATCGAACTGCGCTCGCGCAACCCGCGGCCGGACATCCGCATGATGTTCCAAGAGGACCGGCTGATGCCCTGGCGTTCGGTGCTGCGCAACGTGACGCTGGGTCTGGAGGGCCGCGAGGGCGGGGACGAAAACGCGCGTGCGCTGCTCGATGCGGTCGGGCTCGCCGGACGCGAGCGCGAGTACCCGATCGTGCTGTCGGGCGGCCAGCGCCAGCGCGTCGCGCTGGCACGTGCGCTCATCCACGAGCCCGAACTGCTGCTGCTCGACGAACCCTTCGGCGCGCTCGACGCCATCACGCGCGCCACCATGCAGCTGCTGCTCGAAGGCCTGCTGGCACGGCGGCCGCGCACGGTGCTGCTGGTGACACACGACGTCGAAGAAGCGCTGCTGCTGGCCGATCGCATTCTGCTGATGCACGGCGGGCGCGTGGCGCGCGATCTCGCGATCGGGAGTCCACGTCCCCGCCACCGCGGCGATCCGGCGCTCGCAGCACGCAAGGAAGAACTGCTCGATGGCCTGCTGGCCACGTCACACGGGCGCTGACCGCGCGGCCCGTTCACTTCACTCATTCACTCAACCGATTCAAGGATTGCATTCATGAGCCCGATCGATATCGCGTCTTCCCGCTTGGCAACGGATCCTGCACGGCGCCGCCTGGTGGCGCTGGGTGGCCTCGCACTGCTCGGCACGGGCACGGCCTTCACGCTGGCGGGCTGCGGCAAGCAGGGTGCAGCCTCGGACACAGCTTCGGCCGACAGCGGTGCCACCAGCGCCGCCAACACCGCCACAACGCAGTCCACGCCGGCGACGGCTGCGACGCCACCGGCTCCCGCGGACGCGGCGGCCCTCACCATCGCCATCATCGGCGACGGTCGCACCGGTGTCTTCGCCTCGCAGCGCGCCAAAGACGATGGCCGCGCACTGGAAGATGCCATCGGTGCCAAGGTCACCTGGCAACCCGGATTCACCGCATCGCTGCCGGTGATGGAAGGCATCAAGGCCGGCGGCGTCGACTTCAGTTTTGCGACCGCGACGGCCGTGGTCAACGCGGTGGCCGCCGGTGTGCCGATCGTGCCGCTGGCCGCCTATGCGCTGCCAGCCAACGAGGTGGACGTGCTGGTCGCGGCGGACTCGCCGATCCGCAGCGCTGCGGATCTCAAGGGCCGCAAGATCGCCCACCAGAACGGCACCACCGGCACCTACAGTCTCATTAAGTACTTGGAGAGCGCGGGCCTGCGCCTGACCGATGTGCAGGCAGTGAGCCTGAGCGGTGCCGATGCCTACACCGCGTTCGCGCAAGGCAGCGTCGACGCATGGATTCACTGGCAGCCGGCCAGCGCGCTGGCGCTCGCCAAGCTGGGCGACAAGGCACGCACGCTGCCCGGGGTCAAGACTTACGACTCTGCCTTCTACGTCGCGCGCACCGCCTTCGCCGAGAAGAATCCACAGGTCGCGGCCAGGCTGGTCCGGCTGATCCGCGACACACAGCAGTACGTGGTGGCGCATCCCGACGAAACGGTCGCGGCATGGGCGAAGCTCGGCGGCTTCGAGGCCGGCAGCGTCGAGCAGAAGGTCAACCGGCAACTCATCGTCGACGCGCGCCTGTCCGACTCCAGCGCCGTGTCGCTGCGGCCGGTGGACGAAGCGGCCGCCGCATCGACGCAAGACCTGGCCGACAGCTTCCAGGCGCTCGGCGTGCTGCCGAACAAGGTCGACGTACGCAGCTCCCTGCTGGACGCGAAGTTCGATCCGATCCGCAAACTCGTTGCCGCCCAACTGGGCGCCTGAGCACCATGGCAAATTCAAAATCCACCGACAAGAAGATCCACCTGGCCGCTTTCGTCACCGCCGGGCCCGGGCGGCCGGGCGGCTGGCGCTACCCCGCGTCCGAGTCGGGCTGGCTCGATGCGGACTATTACCAGGGCATCGCGCGCACGCTCGAAAAAGGCCTGTTCGACTTGGCCTTCTTCGCCGACATCCTCGCGGTGCCCGACCGCTACCAGGGCAGCAACGACACGCAGCTTCGCTTCGGTGCGCTCGGCTCGCTGCGGCTCGATCCGGTGGTGGTGCTCTCGATCATGGCCGCCGCCACGAAGCATCTGGGGTTGGCGTCGACACGCTCGACCAGCCACTACGAACCCTTCGAGGTCGCGCGCTCCTTCGCCACGCTGGACCACCTGAGCGCCGGCCGCGCCGCGTGGAACGTGGTGACGTCGTTCCAGGACGCCGAGGCGCGCAACTTTTCGAAGAAGGAGCAGGTGCCGCGCGGCAAGCGCTACGACCGCGCCGACGAATTTCTTGAAGTCGTATTCAAGCTATGGGACAGCTGGCACGACGACGCGCTGGTGCTCGACCGCAAGACGCCGCTCTTCGCCGATCCGGCCAAGGTCGATTACGTCGACCACGAAGGCGAATGGTTCAGCGTGAAGGGGCCGCTCAACGTGTCGCGGCCGCCGCAAGGCTATCCGGTGATCCTGCAGGCCGGTGCGTCGGACCGTGGGCGCGACTTCGCGGCGCAGTGGGCCGATGCGATTTTCGTGAGCCACGACTCGTTCGAGAGCGCGCAGGCTTTCTACAAGGAGATCAAGGCGCGCGCCGTCTCGCACGGCCGCGACCCGGACTCGCTCAAGGTGCTGCCCGCGGCGACGCCGCTGGTCGGCGAGACGCAGGCCATCGCCGATGAGAAGGACCGCACGCTGCGGGCGCTGGTCGACCCGCACGCGGGCCTGTCGACGCTGTCGTACCACCTCGATGTCGACCTCTCGCGCTACCCGCTGGATTCGGCACTGCCCGACATCGACGTGCCCGGCGTGCAGGGCCACTACCAGGAAGTGCGCGAAGCCACCGAGCGCGACAAGCTCACGCTGCGCGATCTCGGCAAGCGCTATGGCAGCCGCTACGAAGGCGACCTGATCGGCACGCCCGACAAGGTGGCCGACGGCCTGGAGCGCTGGTTCCGCGACGGCGCCTGCGACGGCTTCATGATCAGCGCGCCCTACCAGCCCGGCGGCTTCGAAGACTTCGTGCGGCTCGTCGTGCCGGAGCTGCAGCGCCGCGGCCTGTACCGCACCGAATACGAAGGCAAGACGCTGCGCGAGAACCTGGGGCTCGAACGTCCCGAGGTCGGCGCATGGAAGACCCGCGCGGCATCGGCGCAGGCGTTGAAGAAGGCCGCATGAGCGCCGAACGCGGAGAGATCGTGACGGTCGGCGCACGGGCGATCGACACCTTCGGACGCTTTGTCGTCAGCGCCCGCCAGCACCACTTCGTGTCGGACACCAGGGCGTCTACAGGCGGCCCCGGCGAGGCCGTGCAGGCCGGCGAGCTGCTGCTTTCGGCGCTGGCATCCTGTGGCCTCGGACTGGTGCAGAAGGGAGCCCGCGAGCGCGGCGCCACGCTGCGCGCGGCAGAGGTCGAGGTGAGCTTCGAACGCGATCCCGAAGACAAGACGCGCTACACGGCGATCCGGCTCGCGTTCGTGCTGGAAGGCGTAGCGCCTGCCATCGCGCAGCTGCTGCTCGAAGCCTTTACCGGCCACTGCCCGATCTACAACACGCTGCGGCGCGGCGGCCCGATCGAAGCGGCGGTGACGGTGCGTGCGTAGCGCCCGATTACCTGCCGCCGGCCAGGCCGCAATGACTTCCGCATAACGATCATCGAAAAGCTTCGTTGCCGTGCTTCGGCGCGCCTTCCAGACTCCCGGGTTTTGGAGCCCTCGATGCCGAACAACAACCTCGCAGCCGAACGCCAGGCGCGTGTCGCCGAAGCCATGGATCGCCTCGGCGCGATCGAAAAAACCCATGGGGGCACGCGCACCGGCGTCGACCTCATGCGCGACGAGCTGCTGCAGCTCGCGAAGTACAAGCGCCTGTTCGTCACGTCCGAGTTCGAGCCGGCCAAACGCGGCACGTTCAAGGATTTCGTCGCGTACCGTTTGAACGAAGAAGACGGCTCCGACCGCGCGCTGTATGTGTCTCTTGCCCTCCCCGGCAAGTCCAGCCCGCCGCACAACCACAACAACTGGGCCATCCTCGTCGGGCTCGAAGGCGTCGAAGAGAACCGCCTGTACCGCGCCGATCCGGAGCAAGGATTCCAGCAGATCGATTCGATCGAAGTCGGCCCGGGCGTCGGCTTGGGACTGCTGGGCGACGAGATACACAGCATCCATGTGCAAGGCGAAGGCGATGTGCCGGTCTGGCAGCTGCGCTTTTACGAACGCGCGCTCGAACTGCAGACCGACCGCGTGCAGTTCGACGAAAGCGGCGCCACCACGTTCTTTCCGCCGAACCAGAACACGAAGGACGCCACCGTACGGACGGAGCAAACGAACGACGCAGTGGCGCAGTCATGAAACGACGCGCATTCACAGCATTTTCGGCGTCGTCCGCGCTCTCTGCGCTTGCCGGCGGCGGCCTGCTCACGTCGTCCTTCAAAGCCCTTGCCAAAGACTACCCGGACCATCCGCTGACCTTCGTCGTGGCCTACACGCCGGGCTCGGCCAACGACATCCTGGTGCGCATCATCGCGCCCGCACTGGGCAGGGAACTGGGCCAGGCGATCGTGGTGGAAAACCGGCCCGGCGCCGGCGGCACGCTGGGCGGCGCGCAGGTCGCCAAGGCAGCGCCCGACGGCTACACGCTCGGCCTGGGTTCCACCGCCACCGTGGCGATCAACCGGGCGCTCTTCAAGGGCCTGAGCTACGACCCGTGGAAGTCGTTCGCGCCGGTCATCCCGTTCGGCACCACGCCCAACGTGCTGGTCGCATCGCCGGCCAGCGGCATCACGTCCATCGCCAGCCTGAAGGCGGCGGCCGGTGCGCGGCCACTCAACTACAGCTCTTCGGGCAACGGCACCACGCAGCATCTCGCGGGCGTTCTGCTCCAGCAGACGCTCGGCTTGCGCACGACCGAGCATGTGCCCTTCAAGGGTCCGGCCGAACAGGTCGCGGCCATTGCCGGCAACCAGGTCGACTTCGGTTTCGTGTCGCTTCCCTCGGGCCAGGCGCTGATCCGGGATGGCCGGCTGCGTGCGCTCGGCGTGACCTCGACCCGGCCCGCAGCGTCGCTGCCGCAGGTGCCGACGCTGGCCGCCGCCGGGCTTAAAGGGTTCGAACAGACCGGCGTGTGGTTCGGACTGGTCGTGGCGGCCGGCTCGCCCACCAGCGTGATCCAGCGCCTGCACGGGGCCGCGGCGCGCGCCTTGGCCGAGCCTGATTTGCAGAAACGCTTGACCGATGCCGGCTATGAACTTTCATCGCCCAGCAGCCCGGCCGAGTTCTCGGCGTTCGTCGAGGAACAGGTCGGGTTCTGGCAGCAGCTGGTGACGTCTTCGGGCGCCGTGGTCGGTTGAAACCGGTGCACTCCGACGCAATGCCCGACGTTGCGGCGAGGCTTTCGCATTGCTTTTAAATGGGAAGCCTCAACAGAGGGATTTCGTGACCATCCGCTCCGCTCTTACCGGCTCCAACACGCCCAGACCCTCCGCCTCCCCTGCCCTGATCGACGCCGCCACGCTGCAGCGCTGGCTCGGCGACAAAGAGGAAATTGCACTGCTCGACGTACGCGAGCACGGGCAATACGGCGAGGGCCATCCTTTCTTCGCAGTCAACGCGCCCTACAGCCGGCTGGAGCTCGACATCGTACGGCTGGTGCCACGGCTGGGGACGCGCATCGTGCTGTTCGACGATGGCGACGCTTCGGCATTGCTCGCCATGCGCGCTGCGCGCTGTCTCGCAGCGATGGGCTACTCGAACGTGTCGCTGCTTTCCGGCGGCGCACCGGCGTGGGCACGCAGCGGCCACGCCCTGTTCAAGGGCGTCAACGTTCCCTCCAAGACTTTCGGCGAGGCGGTGGAGCACGCGCTGCAGGTGCCGCACATCGACGCCGCCGCCTTGCTCGCGCGCCGCGCGGCCGGCGAGCGCTTCGTCCTGCTCGATGGCCGCACGCTCGAGGAGCATCGCAAGATGACGCTGCCCGGCGCGGTGCCCGTTCCCAACGGCGAACTCGCATTGCGCTGGCCATCGCTGGTCGACGATGAAACGACACCGATCGTCGTGCATTGCGCGGGGCGCACCCGCAGCATCGTCGGCGCGCAGATCCTGCGCGATCTCGGCGTGCCCAATCCGGTCTACGCATTTGAAAACGGAACGCAAGGGTGGGCGCTGGCGGGTCTCGAACTCGAGGGCGGCAGTGCGCGCGCGCTGCCCGAAGCGGCGCCTGCGGATTCAGCCAAACGCCGATCGGCAAGCGTCGCGGCCGCCGCTGCGTCGAAGCGCCATGGCGTGCAAACGCTCAGCGCGGCCGCAGCACAAGACTGGCTCGACGATCCGGGTCGGACGACCTTCGTGTTCGATGTGCGCACGCCCGAAGAGTTTGCA
>JAQGMP010000487.1 GCA_028292285.1 Variovorax sp.
TCAACGGACTCCACGGGCGCTGCAGGCGCACCGGCTTACTTGCCAGCCTAGGCCGCCTGAATGCCGGCGTAGACCCGCGTGCGAAGCTCTGCAAAGCCCGGTTCCACGCGCGTCTTCGCCTGGGTGCGGGGTGCCGGAATGTCGACACGCACATCGTCGAGAACCCGCGTCGGCGAGGACGACAGCACCAGCACGCGTTGACCCAGATACACCGCTTCGTCGATGTCGTGCGTGACGAAGATCACCGTCAGATCGAGCTCGCTCCACAGCCGCAGCATAAGGTCTTCGAGATCGGCGCGGGTCTGGGCATCGACGGCGGCAAAGGGTTCGTCGAGCACCATCACCTTGGGCTGATACGCGACCGCCCGTGCGATGGCGACGCGCTGTTGCATCCCACCCGAGAGCTGCCATGGGTACGACTCGCCGACACCGGCGAGCGATACCGCCGCCAAGGCCGCATCGACCATGCTTTTGCGCTTGTCCTTCGGGATCTTGCGTTCGCGCAACGGCAGCTCGACGTTCTCGCGAACGGTCTTCCATGGGAAAAGGCTGCGCCCATATTCCTGGAACACGATGGCCATCTCTTCGGGCGGCGACGTGACCGCGTGGCCGTTGACGCGGATGCTGCCGCGCGTGGGAGCGAGCAGGCCGGCCAGGCATTTGAGCAGCGTCGTCTTGCCGGCACCCGAAGGCCCGACGATGCAGGTGAAGTCGCCGTGCCGCACCTCGAAGCTCAGATCACCGATGGCCTCGACGCGACGCTCTTTCGATTCGTAGACCTTGTTCAGGTGTTCGACGGACACCACCGCCGTGGCCGCCGTGGTCGTCATTGTTTTCATCAGCATTTCAACTCCGCTTTTCCAGATCGCGCATGCCGTAATACCAGCCGAGCACGCGTCGCTCGAACAGGCGAAAAACCATCGACAGTGCAAAGCCGAAGAGGCCGAGCATCAGCACCCCGCTCCACATCTGCGGGATCTCGTAGCTGCGCTGAAAATAAATGATGGCGGAGCCGAGGCCGTCCATGGCCGCGAACATCTCGCTGATCACCATCAGCACGATGCCGATCGACAGACCCAGCCGCATGCCAACGACGATTTGCGGCATCGCGCTGGGAATGATGAAGTGCCTGAGCCGCGAAATGCCCTTGATCTGGTAGGTGCGGCACGTCTCGTCGAGCACCGAATCGGCCGCCTTCACGCCCTCCACGGTGTTCAGCAGGATCGGCCAGATGGCACCGGCCACGATGATGGTGATCTTCATCGCATCGCCGAAACCCATGCTCACGATCAGCAGCGGAATCATGGCGACGGGCGGCACGGCACGAAAGAATTCAAGCACGGGTTCTGCCGCGCGGCGCAGCGGCCGGTAGATGCCGATCGGCACGCCCAGCGCGATGCCCGCGAGGCAGGCCAGCACGTAGCCGGCCATCAGGCGCTGAAAGCTCGGGATGACATCGGCGGCGAAGCGCGGCCCCAGCCAGAGTCCGTTGAACTTTTCCAGCACCGCGGCAAGCGGCGGAAAGTAGAAGTTGGTCGAGCTCGCGCTGAGCACATAGAGCAACGCCAGCAAGATCGCCGGAAGCGCCAGCTCTACGCCGACCTTGCGAAGCAGCGATGACATCATTTCGAGCCTCCCGCGCTGCGCACGCCCGGATGCCATTTGAGCAAGCGCTTCTCCAGCATCCGCGCCGCCATGTTGATGGCCACGCCCATCAGACCCGCGACCAGCACGAAGGCATAGGCCTCTGCCGTGGCGTTCGACGCCTGCGCGACGACGATGCCGCGGCCGATGCCCTGGCTGCCGATCACCATCTCCGCAGTGACCGCCAGCACCAGTGCCATCGCGGCCGCCAGCCGGACACCCGTGAAAAGAAAGGGCAACAAGGTCGGCCAGGCAACGTGGCGAATGAACCCGACCTTGGTGAAGCGAAACGAGCGCGACGTATCGCGCGCAACGGTATCGATGTCGTTCAAGCCGTAGAGCATCTGCAGCAGGATCTGCCAGAACGCGGCATAGGTGATCAGCACCACGCCCGACTGGTAGCGTGAACCGAACAACAGAATGACCCCGGGGATCAGCGCCACCGAAGGAATGGGACGCAAGAACTCGATCGTCGAATGCGTGTACTTGCGGGCGCCCGGCGTCAGCCCGATGACCAACCCTGCGATCACGCCTGCGAGCGTGGCGATCGCCAGGCCGAGCACCCAGGTGCGTGCCGTGCTCACGACATAGCCCCAGAACTCGGCGGTCGTGCACAGCATCGCCAACTGCATCAGCACCACCGACAGCGGCGGAAAAAAGCTCTTGTTGATCAGCCCGAGCCTGGGCGCGGCTTCCCACACCGCGGCGAGCAGCAGGATGCCGACGGCGCCGCCCAGCCAGCGCACGAGGCTCTGTAGATCGAACGCTCGTGGCGTGGCGGAGCGCACCGCTGGCTGCACCTGCCCGGCCATGCCGTTGCTCGCCGCCATGACTACTTGCCTTCGGTCCAGACCACGGCGTCGTAGACAGCCGGCTTGGTCAGCATGCCGAACTCGTTGCCGGCCTTGGAGAACATCTCGACCGAATCGCGCGGGATCTCCGTCAGGTATTTCGGCAGGATCAGCTTGGCGGCGACATCGGGCCCGAGCTTGGTGAACTTGGGCAGTTGCTTTCGCACCGCATCGGGGTTCTTCTGCGCGTACTCCAGCGACTCGTTGATGGCGGCGCGAAGCTTCTTGAACAACTCCGGATTGGCCTTCAGCTGCTGCTCGCTGGTGAAGTAGGACGAGGTCAACATGCTTTTGGTCGACATCGACTGGTACGGCGAGGCAATGGGCGGAAAGCCGGATGCGATGGCCGCTGTGCCGAAAGGCTCGGCGCCGACCATGGCATCGGTCTTGCCCGCCTGCAGCGCGGCCAGCGCTTCGGCAAAGCCCAGCTCGATGAAACGCACCTTGTTCGGGTCGCCGCCATCGGCTTTCACTGCCGCCTTGCCCAGCATCTGCAGCAAGCCGTTGAGCGCGTTGACGCTGACGGTCTTGCCTTCGAGGTCTTTGGCCGACTTGATTCCGCTCTGCGGTCCGGCGTGGATCATCGTCACGTCGGCACCCTTGACGCCGGTGGAACTCGATCCGGCCGCGATGATCTTCAACGGCAAGCCCTTGTCGCGCGCCTGCAGCACGTTCACGAGCGCGGTAA
>JAQGMP010000498.1 GCA_028292285.1 Variovorax sp.
TCGAGCGCGATGCTCTTCTTGTTGCGATTGAAGTTGGGAAAAAATCCTGCCCCGGAGCCGAGCAGGCGGCGCGTGTTGTCGCCTTCGATCGGCTCGACCTTGATGACCTCCGCGCCCAAATCGCCGAGCACCACGCCGCAGGTCGGGCCCATCACCATGTGGGTGAATTCGACGACGCGGATGCCTTCGTAGGGCAACGGCTGCTTCGTGTCGGACATTGCGGCCTCAGACATAAGCAGCTCCCAGCATCGCAACGCCTTGGGTGAAACCTTGCACGAAACCCTTCGGCAGCCCCGCCTCGGGCGTCATGCCATACACCGGCTCGCCGGGCAGCCCCGCCATCAGCGGTGCGCGCGCGGCGATGAGTTTGCCGAGGTCGATGCCGGTGCGCACGCCCATCGCTTCGAACATGAAGACGAGGTCTTCGGTGACGACATTGCCCGACGCGCCCGGCGCGTACGGGCAGCCACCGAGGCCGCCGAGCGAGGAATCGAAAGTGCGCACGCCCTCTTCGTAGGCCGCGAGGCAATTGGCGAGGCCGAGGCCACGCGTGTTGTGCATGTGCGCGGCGCCGGCCTTGTCGCCGAGTTCGGCGCGCAGCCGCTTGAAGAGCCGATGGACCTGCGCCGGATTGGCGTAGCCGACGGTGTCCGACAGGCCCGATTCGTCGGCACCCGCCTCGACGCATTGCAACGCCAGCCGAATGACGTCGTCTTCGTCCACGTTGCCTTGCAGCGTGCAACCGAAAGCCGTCGAGATGCCGGCTTCGAGCAGCACATGCGGCGCGATGTCGCGGCGCAGGTCGCTGATGGCGCGCACCTCTTCGACCATTTCGGCCGGCGTCTTGCGCACGTTGGCGAGCGAGTGCGCCAGACTGGCCGACACCGGCATCGTGAGCTTGTGGACGCCCGCTTGCAACGCCGCCTCGGCACCGCGCCGGTTCGGCACTAGGGCCATGACGGTCAGGCCCGGCAGCGTGATCGCATGGCGCACGACCTCGGCGGCGTCGGCCATCTGCGGCAGCAAGCGCGCCGGCACGAACGAAGCGACCTCGATCTCGCGCAGGCCGGCGGCGTAGAGCGCGTCGATCCAGCGCAGCTTGTCGGCCGTCGGCATCGTGGCCTTGACCGACTGCAGGCCATCGCGCGGGCCGACCTCGCTGATGAGCACGTCGTGCGCCAAGCTCGCGTCTGACTTGCGGTTCGATGGGGTTTCCAAATTCGTCTCCTGAGCGAACATCCCGCTGTTCCGAGTTCGATGTTCTCGAGTTGTTCTATCTTACGGAACGGTGTTCTAATAATAAGAATTACACCAGACGACACAGCAGATCGTCAAGGCCATGAAGGAGAACAGCATGCCCCGAAAAGCCCAGACGGAGTCGGTCGCGGACGCCGATGCCGCACCCGGCGGCGCCGCGGCGGTCGACCGCGCGCTGAGCTTGCTTGCCGCATTTCGTGTGGGCGACGCTGCGCTCACCCTCGCCGAACTGGCCGGCCGCACGCAGCTCTACAAAAGCACCGCGCTGCGTCTGCTCGCTTCCCTCGAACACGCCGGCCTGCTGCAAAAGCTGGACGACGGCCGCTACGCGCTCGGCTCGGAAGTGGCGCGGTTGCACGGCCTCTACGCCGCGTCGTTCTCGCTCGATCGCGTGGTGCTGCCGGTGCTGAAGTCGCTGGTCGCCGCCACCGGCGAAAGCGCCGCGTACCACGTGCGGCAAGGCAAGGGCGACGGCTGGGCGCGCCTGTGCCTGTACCGCGTCGACTCGCCGCACGCGGTGCGCGACCATGTTCGCGCGGGCGATCTGCTGCCGGCCGACCGGGGCGCGGGTGCCCGGGTTTTGATCGCGTACGGGGCCGACACCGCGGGCGCACCGACCCCCCCGTCGCGCAAGGACCGCAAGCTCTACGAAACGATCCGCGCCCAGGGTTACTGCGCTTTGGTCGGCGACCGCAGCGCCGAACTGGCCGGCATTTCGGCCCCGGTGTTCCGTGCCGACGGCACGCTGGCGGCCGCGCTCACACTGACGATGCCGACCCACCGCTACGACGCCGCCTTCGTGGCACCCGTGCGCGAAGCGGCCGCAAAACTCAGCGGACGGGTTTGATTGCGAGTGTTTTAGTCATCAATCAATCGCTCCACCGCGTCTTAATGCCGGGCCCGGTATCAAATAAAGTAGCGCCATGCGCGCGCCCTCTGCTGTTTTGTTCGATGCCTATGGCACGTTGTTCGACGTGCACAGCGTCGCCGCGCTGGCCGAAAGCTTCTTCGCGGGTCGAGGCCAAGCGCTCAGCGTGCTGTGGCGCGACAAGCAAATCGAATACTCGCGCCTCGTCACGACCAGCGACGACGGCGCGCACTACCAGCCCTTCAGCGAACTGACGCGCGCCGGATTGCGCTACGCCTGCCAGCGTCTGGCGCTCGACCTGACGCCCGAGCGCGAAGCACAGCTGATGGCGCAGTACCTGTGCCTCACGCCATACCCGGAAGTGCGGGAAGTGCTCGACGCGCTTCGCGCCCGCGGCGTCGCGACCGGCATCCTCTCGAACGGCGACCCCGCGATGCTCGCGCCGCTGGTGCACAACGGCGGCTTCAGCGGCTTGTTCGATCACGTCATCAGCATCGACGCGGTGCGCAGGTTCAAGACGCATCCCGATGCCTACCGGCTCGGCCCGCAAGCGACGGGTTTCGACGCGGCCGACATCGCTTTCGTCAGCAGCAACGGCTGGGACGCGCTGGCCGCCACCTGGTACGGATTTCGCACGCTGTGGATCAACCGGGCGGGCCTGCCGCGCGAGGCCATCGGGCCGGCACCCGAGCGCACCGGCAGCAGCCTGCGCGACGTGCTGTCGTTTTTCTGATCGCTGATTTCTCCCCTTCTTTTTCCTTTCTCTTTCCCTTCTACTTTCCGGACAAGCCCCATGACTGAACGCACCGCCGCCCACGGCCTCCAGGTCGCCACCGAGCTCTATCGCTTCGTCGAAGACAGCGTGCTGCCGGCCGCCGGCGTCGACAGCGCCACCTTCTGGAAAGGCTTCGACGCCATCGTGGCCGACCTTGCGCCGAAGAACATCGCGCTGCTGGCCGAACGCGATCGCCTGCAGACCGAGCTCGACACCTGGCACAAGGCGCACCCGGGACCGATCGCCGACATGCCCGCGTACCGTGCCTTCCTCGAAAAAATCGTCTACCTGCTGCCGCAGCCGAAGGGCACGAAGGCGACCACGACCATCGTCGATGCCGAGTTGGCGCTGCAGGCCGGCCCGCAGTTGGTGGTGCCGATCCTGAATGCGCGCTACGCGCTCAACGCGGCCAACGCGCGCTGGGGTTCGCTGTACGACGCGCTCTACGGCACCGACGTGATACCGGAGACCGATGGTGCAGAAAAGGGCAAGGGCTACAACCCCATTCGCGGCGCCAAGGTGATCGGCTTTGCGCGCGAAGTGCTCGACCAGGCCGCGCCGCTCGACAACGGCTCGCACAAGATGGCGACGGGCTACACCGTGCAGGGCGGCCAGTTGCACATCGCGCTGCAGAGCAGCAGCACGGTGCTGGCCGACCCGACGATCTTCGTCGGCTACCAGGGCGCGCCCGAAGCGCCGACCTCGATCCTGCTGAAGCACAACGGCATTCACATCGACATCCGCATCGATCCGACCACGGCCATCGGCAAGACCGATGCGGCCGGCGTGAGCGACGTGGTGATGGAAGCCGCGCTCTCGACCA
>JAQGMP010000691.1 GCA_028292285.1 Variovorax sp.
AACGCCAGCGGAGATACGTCGACGGCCATCGGTCCCCTCTCCACTGCATCCGGCACTTCCGCCGTGGCTGTGGGCGAACAAAGTACCGCATCGGGCACTCAATCAACGGCAGTAGGTTCGCAAGCGACCAGTTCGGGTATATCGAGCGTCGCCATCGGCAACTTCGTGCAAGCGTCCGGCACCATGAGCGCCGCCCTTGGCTCTGGCAACAATGCATCGGCCGACTGGGCCACGGCCGTCGGCAGCGCCAACAAGGCCTCAGGCTTTATGTCTACCGCCGTCGGCTCGAACAATTTCGCCGCTGGGGACAACTCCATTGCGATTGGCTCGTTGGCCAACGCCACGGGCGCGGGCACCATTGCAGTGGGTCAAGGCGCGGGGACGACCGCCAATGCGGCCAACGCGAACAACATTGCCCAAGGCACCTTTGCAGGGACCGGGGTGAATGGCACCGACAACATCGCGACCGGTAGCTACACCGGCTCCAACGTGGTTGGGCGCCTCAACGTCGCCACCGGCTTTGCCGCAGGTCAAAACGTCACGGGCGAAGGTAATGTTGCCCTTGGAGTCGGTGCCGGACAAAACGTGAACGGCACCTACACGGTGGACGGCGGCGGCGGTGGACCGTCACCGCAGAACAGCTACAACAATGCCATCGGCTACGGCGCTGGCAGCACCGTCAACGGCTGGTGGAACAACGCCATCGGCTACGGTGCTGGCACCAACGTCACCGGACAGGGCAACGTCGGCATTGGCTATCAGGCAGGCACGGACGTCAAAGGCTACGACAACGTCGCCATCGCCAATTCGGGTCGGTTTGTCACGGGCAACTACAACACCGCGATTGGCTACAACAGCGGGTGGAACGTGACGGGTACGGCGCGCTCCATCACCAGTCTGAACGGCCAACCGACCAGCGGCATTTTCAATGCTGCCATCGGCAGCGTCAGCGGCAACAACGTAACCGGCACCGACAACTTTGCAATGGGCTCGAACTCCGGCAATGTCGTCACGGGTGCTCGCAACCTCGCAATCGGTAGCGGCTCCGGCAATAACGTCACGGCTGACGACACCATCGCGATCGGAAGTGCCGCAAGCGCGACCAAGACATCCGCTATTGCCATCGGTACGAACAGCAACGCATCTGGTGCCACCAGCATTGCCATCGGACAGAGCGCGGGCAGCGTGAATCCAAATACTTTGGACCAGATCGCCATCGGGCGCGAGGCCGGAATTGGCACTTCGGGCGTAGACAACACTGCGATTGGCTATACCTCCGGGCAGAGGGTTGTGGGTATCGGAAATGCGGCCTTTGGCCAGCAAACGGGTTTGGACGTCACCGGCGATAACAACGTCGTGGTCGGCTCCCGCTCTGGCTTCAATGTCCAGGGCAACAACAACTCGGCCTTGGGGACGCAGGCTGGCCGAAACGTCGTTGGTAGCGACAACAGTGCAGTGGGTCGAGGTGCCGGGCAAGGCGTCACCGGGTCCCGCAACGTAGCGCTTGGCAGCAGCGCAGGGAACAATTTGGCTTCCGCCGACGACACGGTGGCCATTGGCTCTGTGGCGCAGGCGTCCAAGAGCAATGCCATTGCCATCGGTAACGGCGCGCGGGCAAGCGGCCTCTCGTCCATCTCCATCGGTTACGGCAATGTCGTCAGCGGCGCGCGCTCCGGCGCCATCGGCGACCCGAGCTTCATCAATGGCGACGACAGTTACGCCGTCGGCAACAACAACAGCATCTCTTCGGGCTCGAACAAGAATTTCTTTATTGGCAACAACGTCAATATTGGCGCAGGTCTGAATGGCGCTGTGGTCTTGGGCGACAGCAGCACCGTTGCAGTGTCCACCGTGGCTTCGTACAACCCGGGCACCGGCACGATCGCTGGGACGGTCATTGGCAGCAATGTCGTGAGCGTGGGCGCGGTCGGCACAGAACGGCGCATCACCAATCTGGCTGCGGGCGGTGCGGATACCGATGCGGTCAATGTGAGCCAGCTCAAGGCAGTGAATGCCGCAGCGGTGGTGGGCCAGACGCATTACTACAGCGTCAATGACGGCGGCACACAGCAAGCCAACTACGACAACAAAGGCGCCACGGGTGTGAAGTCGCTTGCGGCTGGCGTGGGTGCGGTTGCGGACGTGGGCAACAGCGTGGCGGTTGGCGTGAACGCCCGAGCCATGGGCTATTCCAACGTGGCCGTGGGCGACAGCGCGCTGTCGTCAGGATTTACGTCCGTGGCCATGGGCTCCTCGGCACAGGCCGTCAGCGGCTACACGACTGCGATAGGCTCTTACGCCGGCAGGGGATCGACGAGTGTCGACAGCACCTTCATCGGCAGCGCTGCCGGGCTGAACGCGCAAGGCCGCTATAACGTCGCTCTCGGAAACACCGCACTGCAGGGTACCTCCGGCGCGGGAAATATCGCCATCGGCTTCGGAGCTTTGCAGAACGCCACGGTGGACGGTGCGGTCGCCGTGGGCCAGAACGCCGGTGTGGTTGGGAACAATGGGGTGGCGCTCGGCTTTGGCGCCAGTGCTGCCAATGCCAATGACGTGGCTTTGGGTGCTGGCAGCACCACGGCCGCACCCACCGCGTACTACAACCCTGGAAACGGCGCCGTCATTGCAGGCATTGCGCCGACGAGCGTGGTCGGCGTGGGCGGCCGCCAGATCACCAACGTGGCAGCAGGTGGTGCGGACACCGACGCGGTCAACGTGAGCCAGCTCAAGGCAGTCAGTTCAGCTGCTGTGGCAGGCCAGACGCATTACTACAGCGTCAACTCGACCGATCAGTCGGTAGGCTCCAACTACGACAATAAGGGCGCGAGCGGCGCCAATGCTCTGGCCGCCGGCGTCGGCGCCACAGCGTCAGGCGATGCCAGCGTTGCGACTGGCTACGGTGCGGCGGCAAGCGGCCTGGCCAGCGTCGCGAACGGTTACGGTGCAGCGGCGAGCGGCACGACCAGCATCGCGGTAGGCGCATATGCTCAAGCGCCTGGCTATCTGGCCACGGCCATCGGCAACAACGCCAATGCCAGCGGCGGCGCAGCCATCGCCATTGGCTGGAGCGGCGGCGCGACCGGCGCGGCGGCTGATGGCGCCATCGCCATCGGATCGGCCGCCAACGTCGTCTCCTCCGCAACCGACGCGGTCGCCCTCGGTCGCAAAGCCGTTGCCAACAATGCTGGAGATGTTGCATTGGGCGGCGGCTCAGTGACGGCCGCAGCCAACGCCACCCCCACCGGCACCATCAACGGCGTGACCTACAACTACGCCGGCGGTGCACCGACCAGCGTGGTGAGCGTGGGCAGCGTGGGCAATGAGCGCCAGATCACCAACGTGGCGGCGGGCCAGGTCACGGCCACCAGCACCGATGCGGTCAACGGCTCGCAGCTGTTTGCAACCAACTCGGCGATCAGCACAATCAACAACGGCGGCGGCATCAAGTATTTTCACGCGAACTCTGCATTGCCAGACAGCGCGGCCGTGGGCACAGACTCCATCGCAGTGGGCCCGAATGCCACGGCTGTTGGGGACAGAAGCTTCGCGGCGGGCGTTGGGGCCAGCGCCAACGCACAGAACTCGGTGGCGATAGGCGACACCGCTTTGTCTTCCGGCGGAAATGCGGTATCCGTCGGCACCGGCGCAGTTGCCCGCGGGCCCGCGGCGACGGCTCTCGGCTTCAATGGCAATGCCAGTGCCAGCGGCGCTACGGCGATCGGCACGCAAGCCACGGCAGGCAGCGTACGTTCTGTGGCAATGGGGGCGTACTCTCAAGCAACGGTGCTCGACGGCGTGGCCTTGGGCTCGAACGCAGTCTCCGACCGCGCCATCGTCCAAGGCACGGGCAGCTTCAGCAGCGGCTCGACCGCCGTCGGCTACAACACCACCGACCGCACCCTGCTCGGCGCAGTCAGCGTGGGCAACAGCACCGGCTACCGCCAGATCATCAACGTCGCAGACGGCACCGAAGCCAGCGACGCGGTCACGGTGCGCCAGCTGAGTGGCGCACTGGGCAGCATTGCCGCCACCACGGGCAAATACTTCCATGCCAACTCGACCGCGGCGGACTCGCTGGCCGTGGGCACCGAATCGGTGGCGATCGGTCCGCAGACGGTGGTCAAAGGCAACAACGGCGTGGGCATCGGCAACGGTGCGACGGTGCAGGCCAGCGCCACCGGCGGCAT
>JAQGMP010000209.1 GCA_028292285.1 Variovorax sp.
GCCGTGACGACACACGATGGCCGGCTGCTCACGCGTTCCCTCGACATCGCGCCGGGCTTCCCCGGTGCCGATTTGAACGACGCGCAGCACCTCGCGCGCTTCGACGACTGCCTGGCCTATGCACCGCATCCGGTGGACGCGGCCAAGGTCGACCGCTACCTGTCGGCCCTGCAGAACCTGTCGGCCATGGCCGATGTCCGGCCGCTGGTGTCGATGCTGGCCGCCTGACTAACTCGCATCACGGGACAGTGCGCATGACCCATCCAGACGCGTCCGCCCAGAAGGTCGGGTTCATCGGCATCGGGCGCATGGGACGCGGCATGGCCGCCAACCTGCTCTGCTCGGGCGTCGACCTGACGGTGATGGACGCGGACGGCGCGCGTGCCGAAGACTTCGTGCGCGAGTTCGGTGGCCAGTGCGCGGCGCAGGCAGCCGAGCTGGCAGGCTGCAAGGTGGTCATCGCGATGCTGCCCGACGGCCGCGCCGTGCACGGCGTGGCGATGGCGCTGGCAGGGCATCTGCAGCCTGGCGCCATCGTGGTCGACATGGGCTCGTCCGAGCCGCACGGCACGCGCGAACTGGGACGGCAACTGGCCCGGCACGGCGTGGCGTTGATCGATGCGGCCGCGGTCGGCAATGCGCACGACGCCGCCGCCGGCACGCTGCGCATCGTGCATGGCTGCGACGATGCGATCGCACTGGAGCAGGTGCTACCGCTGTTGCGCGCGATGGGCTCGCAGCTCTTTGCCGTCGGCGGCGCCGGCTGCGGTCACGCGGCCAAAGCGCTGGACGACCACGTCGCCGCCCGCACCCTCGCGGCCAGCTGCGAAGCGCTGCTGGTCGGCGAGCGGATCGGCATCGAACTGACGGCGCTGACGCAAGTCATCGAGGGTTCCATCGGCCGCAAGCTCTACCCGGACGCGTTGCTGACGGCGCGCGCGGCCGGCCACGATTTCGTGACGGGGCTGGCGCTCGGCCTGTTCGCGCGAGAAGCCGGCGATGTGCGCGATCTGCTGGATGCGGGCCCCGGCATCGGCCGCGACAACGCGCTCGCAACGCCGGCCGCGTTGCTCGACCTCACGGCCCGCTCGCCGCCACGCGATACCCGGCAGACCGCTGCCGACTGATTTCCCCGAGAGACATCAACCCCAGGAGACAAGACCAATGAAAAGCATCCCTTCCGTTCCGCGCCGCTGGCTGACCGCGCAGGCAGCGCTCAAAGCCCTCACCGCTTTCACTGCACCGCTGCTGCTGTGCGCCGCCGCGCATGCGGCCGATCCGATCCGCATCGGCTCGGTGCTTTCCATCACCGGCCCCGCGTCGTTCATCGGCGACCCGGAGGCCAAGACGATGAAGATGTACGTCGACCAGATCAACGCCGCAGGCGGTGTCATCGGCCGCCAGATCGAGCTGGTGACGTACGACGACGCGGGCGACGCCAACAAGGCACGCACCTTTGCCTCCCGCCTGACCGAACGCGACAACGTGGCCGTGCTCATCGGCGGCTCCACCACCGGCACCACCATGGCGATGATCCCCGTGATGGAGAGCGCGCAGATTCCGTTCATGTCGCTGGCTGGCAGCGTGAACATCATCGAGCCGGTGCGCAAGTACGTTTTCAAGAGCCCGCACACCGACCGCATGGGATGCGAGCGCGTGTTCGCGGACATGAAGAAGCGCCAGATCAGCAAGATCGCGCTGATCGCCGGCACCGACGGCTTCGGCACCTCGATGCGCGAGCAGTGCCTGAAGGTGGTGGACCGCTATGGCATCCAGATCCTGATCGACCAGACCTACGGCGCCGGCGACACCGACATGACGACGCAGCTCACCAAGATCAAGGGCACGCCGGGCGTGCAGGCCATCTTCAACACCGGCGCTTCCGGCCAGGGACCGGCCGTGCTCACGCGCAACTACGGCCAGCTCGACATGAAGGCCATCCCGATGTACCAGAACCCGGGTGTGGCGTCGAAGAGCTACATCGAGCTGTCCGGCCCCGCGGCCGAAGGCGTGCGGCTGCCTGCTTCGGCGTTGCTGGTGGCGAACAAGTTGCCCGCGAACGATCCGCAGAAGCCGGTGGTGGTGGCCTACACGGCCACCTTCGAAAAATCGGCCGGGCAACCCGTGTCGACCTTCGGCGGCGGCGCATGGGACGGGCTCACGATGGTGCTCAACGCGATCAAAAAGGCCAACAGCGCCGACCCGCAAAAGATCCGCGAAGCGCTGGAGCAGACCAAGGGCTTCGTCGGCACGGCGGGCTTGGTGAACATGTCCGCACAAGACCATCTGGGGCTGACGGTCGATGCCTTCCGCATGCTCGAAGTGAAGAACGGCGACTGGCTACTGGTCGACTGAAGCGTCTGAACTGTTCCGATCTGATCAGGCCGTATCGATGTCCCAATTTCTCCAGTTCGTTTTTTCCGGCCTGACGATCGGCGCCGTGTACGCGGTGGTGGCCATCGGCTTCACGCTCATCTATGCGGCGTCCGATGTCGTCAACTTCGCGCAGGGCGAGTTCGTCATGCTGGGCGGCATGACGACGGTGTTCCTCGCCGCCATGGGCGTGCCGGTCGTCATCGCGGGCGTGCTCGCCGTGCTGGTCGCGGTGGTCGTCGGTGTGCTGCTGCAAAAGCTGGCCATCGAGCGGGCGCGCGACGGCTCGGCAGTGACGCTGATCATCATCACGCTGGGTGCGTCGATCTTCATCCGCGGCATCGCCGGGCTGGTGTTCGACAAGCAGTTCCATGGCCTGCCTGCCTTTTCGGGCAACACGCCGATCGTGGTGATGGGCGCCACGGTGCTGCCCCAGAGCCTCTGGGTCCTGGGCAGCGCCATCGCGATGTTCACTGCGCTGTGGCTCTTTCTCGACAAGACGGTCACCGGCAAGGCGCTGCGCGCCAGTGCCTCCAATCGCCTTGCCGCGCGGCTGGTGGGCGTCAACATTTCATTCGTGCTGCTGCTGGCTTTCGGCCTGTCGGCGGCGCTCGGTGCGCTGGCGGGCATCCTGGTGGCACCGATCACGCTGACGCGCTACGACATCGGCGCGCTGCTCGCCCTGAAGGGCTTCTCGGCGGCCATCTTCGGCGGCCTGGGCAATCCGGTCGGCGCGGTGGTGGGTGGCCTCGCGCTCGGCCTGCTCGAAGCGCTGGCCGCCGGCTACGTCACCTCCGTCTACAAGGACGGCGTTGCCTTCGTCGCATTGATCCTGGTGCTGCTGGTGATGCCCAACGGCCTGCTCGGCAGCAAGCTGGTGGACCGCGTATGAAGCGTATGAAAAAGCTCGACGACCTGCACGCCGGCTTGCGCGCACTGGCCTTTCTTGCCGCGCTGATCGTGGTGCTGCCGCTGCTGTCGGGTTCGAACTACGTGCTGCGCATCGCGGCGCTGGTCTGGATCATGGGCCTCGGCGCCATCGGCCTGCACATCCTGATGGGGCTGGCCGGCCAGATCAGCCTCGGCCATGCCGGATTCTTCGGCATCGGCGCCTATGCCAGCGCGGTGCTGCCTTCGCACTATGGCGTGCCGACGCCGCTGGCCGCGCTGGCCGGCATCGTCGCCAGCACCGTGATCGCCTATCTGGTGGGCAAGCCGATCCTGCGGCTCAAGGGGCACTACCTCGCGATTGCCACGCTCGGCTTCTCATTGCTGATCGGATTGGTCATTACCAGCGAGGTCGCACTCACCGGCGGCCCCGACGGCACGGACGTGAGCCGCCTCACGCTGGCCGGCAGCGCCATCACGTCGCCCTTTGCGTGGTACTGGATCAGCGGCGCGCTGCTGCTGCTCGGCATCGCGCTGGCGATCGCGCTGCGCGACAGCCCTACCGGCCGTGCGCTGCGTGCCATTCTCGACAGCGAGGTGGCCGCGGCCAGCATGGGTGTCGACGTGGCGCGGCGCAAGCTGCAGGCCTTCGTCATCGCTGCGGTCTACGCGGCGGTCGCCGGCAGCGCGCTCGCGCTGATGAACGGCTTCGTCACGCCCGAGGTCGCCGGCTTCATGACGTCCGTCGAGTTCGTCGCCATGGTGGTGATCGGCGGCGTGACCACACCCTTCGGCGCGCTCGTCGGCGCCGCGCTGCTGACGCTGCTGCCGCAATTGCTGGCCTCGTTCCACGACTACCAGGACATCGCGGTCGGCCTGATCATCATGCTGGCGATGATCTTCCTGCGGCAGGGCATCGTGCCGGCGATCGGGCATCTGTTCACCACCAGGAGCGAGCAATGAGCGCCGCGCTGGAAGTGCGCGACCTGTCGATCGCGTTCGGCGGCGTGGTGGCGGTCGACGGCGTCTCGTTCGATGCGCCGCAAGGCGAGATCCTGTCGATCATCGGACCCAACGGCGCCGGCAAGACGACGCTTTTCAACATGGTGTCGGGCCTGTACAGGCCGCGCAGCGGCAGCGTGCGCATGCACGGCGATGACGTGAGCGGCTTGCCGCCTTTCAAGCTGGCACGGCGTGGCATGTCGCGGACCTTCCAGAACCTGCAGATCTTCTTTCGCCAGACCGCGCTGGAGAACGTGATGATCGGCCGCTCGCGCTGGGAAACCACCTCGCTGCTGGCGGACCTGATGCGCCTGCCGTCGGTCGTGCGGCAGAACGCGGCGAGCCGCGAGAATGCCATGGCCGCGCTCGAACGCACCGGCCTCGCCGAGCATGCTGACACCGTGGCGGCCAGCCTTTCCTACGGTTCGCTGAAGCGGCTGGAGATCGCGCGGGCGCTGGCCAGCGAACCCCGGGTGCTGTTGCTCGACGAACCGGCGGCCGGCTGCAATGCCGTTGAGACCGGAGAGATCGAGGGCATGCTGCGCAGCATTGCCGGCACCGCCGGCGCCGACATCGCCATCGTGCTGATCGAGCACGACATGAAGATGGTGATGCGCCTGTCGCACCAGGTGCTGGTGCTGAACCAGGGCCGCATTCTGGCGCAGGGCACGCCGGCACAGGTGCGCGCCAATCCGGAAGTGATCAAGGCTTATCTGGGAAGCCATGCCGAGGAGGTCGCACATGCTGCGGGTTGATGGGCTTTGCACCGCGTACGGCCGCGTCTCGGTGCTGAAGGATGTCGACCTCGAAGTGCGGGAGGGCGAGATCGTGGCGCTGCTCGGTGCCAACGGCGCCGGCAAGACCACGCTGCTGCACACGCTGTCTGGCATTCATCCGCCGCTGCGCGGAAGCATCACCTTCAGGGGCGCGCCGCTCGACAAGGTCAAGGCGCACTTGCGTGTCGGTCTCGGCATCGCGCATGCGCCCGAAGGCCGGCAGGTTTTCAAGCCGCTGTCGGTGGCGGACAACCTGCGGCTGGGCGCCTACCGCCGGCATGACGCCGACATCCAGACCGACACCGAACGCGTGTACGCCATGTTTCCGGTGCTCGGCGAGATGCGCCGGCGCGTGGCGTCCGACCTGTCGGGCGGCCAGCAGCAGATGCTGGCGATCGGCCGCGCATTGATGAGCAAGCCGAAACTGTTGCTGCTCGACGAGCCCTCGCTCGGCCTCGCGCCGCTGCTGATCGACCAGATCTTCGAGGTGCTGGCCGGCCTTCGGCAGCAGGGCGTGACCGTGCTGGTGGTCGAGCAAAACGCGGCGGCCGCACTGTCGATTGCCGACCGGGGCTACGTGCTCGAGACCGGCCGCATCGTCCACACGGGCACGGGCCGCTCGCTGCTGGCAGACCCGGCCGTGCGCAACGCCTACCTGGGCATTTGATTCCACTCGACACGCTCAACTCAACAAGGACAACCGACATGAACCATCCTGCCGAACTCCGCAGTTTTCCGACGACGATCCTGTCGCAGATGTGCATCGACGGCCAATGGCGCGATGCGGCCTCGGGCCAGCGCATGCCCGTCTACAACCCGGCCACCGGCGAAGTGATCGCCGAAGTGCCGGCCGGCGGCGAGCGTGACATCGACGAGGCCGTCAAGGCTGCGCGCCGCGCGCTGGAAGCGCCGTCGTGGCGCGGCCTGACGCCGTATGCGCGCGAACGCCTCATGAGCCGGCTGGCCGACCTGATCGAGGCCAACGCCGACGAGCTGGCGCATCTGGAAACGCTCAACCAGGGCAAGCTGCTGCCGTGGTCGCACGCCATCGAGGTCGGCGGCAGCGCCCAGTGGCTGCGCTACATGGCAGGCTGGGCCACCAAGATCGAAGGCAGCACCTTCGACGTGTCGATTCCGTTCCCGCCGGGCACGCGCTACCGGGCGTCGACCCAGCGCGTTCCGGTCGGTGTGGTCGGCGCCATCGTGCCGTGGAACTTTCCGCTCGCCATGGCGATGTGGAAGATCGCGCCGGCGCTGGCCTGCGGCTGCACCGTCGTGCTCAAGCCTTCGGAAGAGACGCCGCTGACAGCGTTGCGGTTGGCGGCGCTGGCGCTCGAAGCCGGCTTTCCGCCCGGCGTGCTGAACGTGGTGACCGGCGACGGCGAGAGCGCCGGTGCCGCGCTGGTACGGCATGCGGGCGTCGACAAGATCACCTTCACCGGATCGACCGAAGTGGGCCGCAAGATCGGCGCGCAATGCGGCCAGGACATCCGGCGCGTCGCGCTCGAACTGGGCGGCAAGAGCCCGGTCATCGTGCTCGATGACATGGACATCGAGGCGGCGGTGCAGGGCGCCGCCGGTGCCATCTTCTTCAACCATGGCCAGGTCTGTACCGCAGGCTCGCGGCTGTATGTGGCCAAGCCGCTGTACGAGAAGGTGGTCGAGGGCATCGCCGCGGTCGCCAATGGGACCGTGCTCGGCTCGGGCCTCGACCCTGCGGCGCAGATGGGGCCGATGGT
Organism: Variovorax sp.; assembly: GCA_028292285.1. Lineage (GTDB taxonomy): Bacteria > Pseudomonadota > Gammaproteobacteria > Burkholderiales > Burkholderiaceae_C > Variovorax. The sequence continues at coordinate 6,779 of JAQGMP010000209.1, forward strand.
GTCGGCGCACCACCGCGACCGCGTCATGGCGCTGATCGCCACCGGTGCAGCCGAAGGCGGTGAAGTCGTCGCGGGTGGCGTGGCCGGCGACGGACCCGGCTATTTCGTCCGGCCCACGGTGGTCGCCAACAGCAGCGGCAAGCCGCTGACGCTGGTGCGCGAAGAAGTGTTCGGCCCGGTGCTGGTCGCGATGCCGTTCAGCGACATCGACGACGTGATGCGCGAAGCCAATGCCTCGATCTACGGACTCGGCGCCAGCGTGTGGACCAACCGGCTCGACCGTGCGCAACGCGCCATCGATGTGCTGGAGGCCGGCACCGTGTGGATCAACACGCACAACATGGTCGACCCCAACATGCCCTTCGGCGGCTTCAAGGCGTCGGGCGTGGGCCGCGAGCACGGCCGCAGCGCCATCGAGGCCTACACCGAAACCAAGTCGGTCTGCATCGCCTACTGAAGGGCGGCCTGAACGAACTTCAGGCGCAGTCGAACTGCCGGCTGCGCCACTGGCTCGGACTGGCGCCGTAGCGCTCGTTGAAGGCGCGCGAAAAATGCGCGGCATCCGCAAAACCCAGCTCGTAGGCGACCTGGGTGATGGTGCGCTTGCTGTCGGCCGCCGCGAGCAGTTCGCAGGCCAGCGCCAGCCGCGATCGCATGATGTAGGCGTGCGGCGTTTGCGCCAGGGCGTTGAACGCGGTGTAGAGGCTCCGGCGCGACATGCCGCAGGCCTGCGCGACCAGGTCGGCGCTGAGCAGCGGCTCGGTCAGGTGGCTCTTGATGTAGGCGAGCGCGACCTGCAGCTTGCGATGCGTCGCACGGTGTTCGGCCTCGCCCGGCAGCCGCAGTTGCCGCACGGCCGCGCCGACCAGGGCGAGGATCGAATCCTGCAGCACGCGCTGGCCTTCCGGCTCGTGCGACAGGTCGATGCCTTCGCTCAGCAGGCTGCTGAGGCTTGCGCGTGCGACCGCCGCCGTCCCCTGCGTGGGCATCGGGCAGCCGACCATGCGCTCGAGGTCGAGACCGGTGCGGCCCATCGCCTCGAACGGCAGCAGCAAGACGAGGAAGCGGGCATCGCCCGAGGTCTCGATGCCGTAAGGCCGCGAGGTGTCGTAAGTGACCCACTGGCCGGCCTGCACCGTGACCGACCGGCCCTGCTGGTCGAGCTGCATGCAGCCGTCGAGCTGCCAGATCACCTTGAAGAACCGCATGCGGTCTTCGAGTGCGAGCTGGCGCGTGCGCAGCACACGGTGCGCGCTGGCGCGGATGTCCGCCACCACGCTGTCGTGGAAGCGCGCGATGAGCGCCTGGCCGTGGAAGCCCGAGCCGGGCTGCGCCTTGTGCGCCTGCAGCGGCAGGATCTTTTCGGACACCGTTCGGCCCCAATGGCCGAACACATTGGTGCTGAACGGCACGAGGCCGCCGCCCGGCACACCGAGTGCCGTCGATGCGAGGGATTCCATGGCGCACCTCAGTCCAGCTGGACGCCGGAGGTCTTGATGACCGTGCCCCAGCGTGCGCTCTCGGCGCGGGCCAGCTGTTCGAACTCCTTCGGCGACCCGGGTTGCGCCTCGAATCCGAACTCGGCGAAGAGCTGAACGATGCGCGGTGCCTGCATCGCCTTGCGCAGTTCGGCGTTGAGCCGCTCGACGGCCGCCGGCGGCATGTGGGCCGGACCGATCAGCCCGTGGAAGGCGGATGCGTTGACGTCCGGGTAGCCGAGCTCCTTGAAGGTCGCAACATCGGGCACCGAGCTGGCGCGCTGTGGCAGGGCGATGGCCAGGGCGCGCACCTTGCCCGACTTGATGTACGGCAGGCCCGCAGCCAGGTCGAGCATCATCATCTGCACCTGTCCGCCCATGATGTCCTGCAGGGCCGGTGCGCCGCCCTTGTACGCGACGTGCGTCATGGTCAGGCCGGCCTTCTGCTTGAAGAGCTCCATCGCCATGTGGTGCGGCGTGCCGATGCCGGGCGAGGCGTAGTTGACCTTGTCCGGATTGGCCTTCACATAGGCCACCAGCTCCGGCAGCGATTGGGCCGGAAAGTCGGGCCGGACCACGAGCGCCACCGGGAAGCGGCCGATGGCACCGATGTAGGTGAAGTCGGAGGCGGGCTTGTACGGCAGCTTGCTGAACATGTGCTCGTTGAAGAGCAGCGCGGCGTTCTCGGCCTGCATGATGGTGTAGCCATCGGGCCGGGCCTGCATCATGGCGGCGACGGCGATGTTGGTCGATGCGCCGGGCTTGTTCTCGATCACCAGCGGTTGCCCGAGCGATGGCTGCATGGCGTCGGCCAGCTGCCGTGCGAGGTTGTCGGTGCCGCCACCGGCCGCGTAGGGAACGATCCAGCGGACCGGCTGGCTCGGGTAGGGCGTCTGGGCCGGCGCGTGGGCGGCAAAGGCGAGCGCAAGGCCGCAGGCGATGAGTTGCAGAGGGCGTTTCATGGTGTCTTGTCTCCGGGGTCTTTTTTTGAATGGGTTCGCAAGGGATTCGGAAGGGTTCGATGGCTCCCGTCAGCCGCGCAGCGTCTGCCAGAGGACGCGATCGCGCTCGGCGGTCCAGACCACCGGATGCTCGATGCCGTTGAGCTCGTCGAAGGCGCGCGACACGTCGAAGGGCAGCACGTGCTGGAACACCGGCCAGTCGCCGAAGCGTGGCTTCATGGCGGCCTCGGCCCGCTCGAAGCAGCCGCGCAGGCCCTCGCCGGCCTCGATGCCCGAGCGCACGCTGCCGATCAGTGTCGACAGAAACGACTGCGTCAGGGCGATGGCTTCGGCGCAGGCATCGGCACCCTTGACCACCGCGCCGCGGCCGGGGACCAGCACCTCGGGGCGCAGCGCCGCCACCGCGTCGAGCGTGCCGGCCCAGTCCTGGATGTAGGCATCGCCGGCATACACGCCGCAGCGGTTCTCGACCACGTCGCCCGAGAAGAGCACGCCGCAATCGGGCAGCCAGGCCACGGTGTCGCCGCCGGAGTGGCCGCGGCCGAGGCACATCAGGCGCACCTCGCGCTCGCCGAGCCACAGGCTCATGCGGCCTTCGAAACTCAACGTGGGCACGGTGAGCCCGGGAATCTCTTCGACGCCCGCGAACAGCCGCGGGAAGCGTCCGACCTCGGAATCGAAATCGGCCTGGCCGCGCTCGTGCACCCAGTCGAGCGTGCCCTGGCTGGCGATGATGGCCTGCACGTCGTCGAACGCGCTGGCACCCATCACGCGCACGGCGTGGTAGTGCGTCAGCACGATGAACTTGATGGGCTTGTCGGTCACGGTGCGGATGTCGGCGAGAAAGTCGCGCGCCATGCGCGGCGTCGGCCGCGTGTCGATCAGCACGACATGCTCGTCGCCGACGATGAAGCCGCAGTTGGGATCGAAGTCGCTGATGTAGCCGTACACGCCACGGGCAAGCTCGCGCAGCTGCGGCTTTTGCTCGCGCGTGTCCGAGGCGGAGGCGAAAGAGACGGTGTCGGTCATAGCGGTGTCTGTCATGGTGGAGTGGCTCTCGTTCTAGTTCTGGTTCGGACGATCGGCTGGCTCACCGCTGGCACGCGCGGCCGCGATGCACTGCAGCAGCACCGCCTGGTCGCCGCACTGATTGGCCAGCAGCAGCACCAAGCGCGCATTGAAATCCGCGCTTTGCGCGTCGCTCAACGACTCGTGGGCGCCGATCCAGGCGGCATAAAAACCATCGGGGTCCGGGATGTTGGGTTCGGTGATCATGTGGGGGTCTTTCAGGCGCGCACGCAGGCGGTGTGCAACGCGGCCGCGATGGCGGCCGGCGTCGGCGCATGGAGCGTGGCGGCGCGGTAGGCATCGGGCCGCAGCAGGCACAAGGTGGCGCCGGCGTCGAGGCCGAGCTGCTTTTTCAGTGCTTCGTCGGGCAGCAGCGTCGGCAAGCCGCTGGCACCGCCGACCGCCACCAGCGTCACCGGCAATCCCGCCAACTCTGCTGCTGCAGCGTCGGCCTGCGCGCGCGTCGGCTCCAGCCACAGCGCGAGAAACTTCGTTCCCGCAGCGTGCGTGCCTCTATCGTTGCTACCGATCAATTCCATCAGCGTCGTGGCACGACCGTCGGCCAGCCGGACCGCGAGGTTCTGCACGCTGCGGCCGCCTTCGGGCAGGTGCGGCGCGGCGGGGTAGTCGTTGGCCATCGACATGCGGCCGGTGTTGACGAAGCCGCGCGCGAACGCATGGCGCGACGCCAGCGCGACCACCGCGCGGCGCAGCGTGTGTTCGGCCGGCGAGCGGGGCGCCAGGAAGCGCGCCGAGCGACTGGTCACCTGCAGGTTTTCGGCGGCGGCCGGGCGCCGTTCGGCATCGTAGGTGTCGAGCAACGCGGCATCGGCCGTCCCTTGCGTGACCAGCGCCAGCTTCCAGCCGAGGTTGGCTGCGTCCTGGATGCCGCTGTTGCCGCCGCGTGCACCGAAGGGACTCACCACATGCGCCGAGTCGCCGATGAACAGCACGTGCCCATGGCGAAAGCTGTCGAGCAGATGGTCGCGGTAGCCGTACGGTCCGATCCAGACGAATTCGAACTCGACGCCCGGGCCGAGCTGTTCGCGCAGCCGTGCACCCGCCACTTCGGGCTGGCTGATCCAGGCGGTGTCGCAGTCCTCGGGCATCTGGTAGTCGATGCGCCACACGCCGTCACCCATCAGGTGCTGCCACACGGCGCGTCCTTCGTTGAAGGGCGCATCGACCCAGGTCCAGCGCTCGGTCGGCAACGGCTTCTTGAACCGCACGTCGCTGATGCACCAGCGGTCGGTGCTGCGCGATGGATGGGCATCGAGTCCGAGCTGCGTGCGGATCGGGCTGTTGGCGCCGGTGGCGTCGACCAGGTGATCGGCGTCGATCGCGTAGCTGCCCGCCGGCGTCTCGACCTCGATGCGCACGCCGTCGTCGAGCGGCGTCACGCGCTTGACGCAGTTTTTCCAGCGCAGGTCGGTGCAGCCGAGTTCGGTGATCCTGTCTACCAGGAACCACTCGACATAGAACTGCTGCAGGTTGATGAAGGGCGGCTGCACCGACACGCTGTCGGTCTTCAGGTTGAACTGATAGACCTCTTCATCGCCCGAGAACGTTCGGCCCAGCGACCAGGTGATGCCCTTGTCCGCGATGCGCTCGTAAATTCCAAGCCGGTCGAAGATTTCCAGCGTCTTCTGTGCGTAGCAGATGCCGCGCGACGATGCGCCGCGCACGCCGACGGTGTCGTCTTCGTCGAGCAGCACCGCATGCACGCCGCGGCGCGCCAGATCGCACGCCAGCGTCAGGCCGGCCGGACCGGCACCGACGATCACGATCGGGTGGCGCGCGACGGTGTCGTTGCCGATCTCGGGCGGCGCGACGAAGGGCCAGCTCGGCAGCTCGTATGGCGGGGCGAAGTTGAATGTCTCCATCGAAACGTTTTCCTGTTTTTGTTCCGCGCGTTGTTCGTGCCTCACAGTGCGTGCGCCCATTCGGCGATGGCGTCGGCCGCCTGCTCGACCAGCTTCGGCTGTCCGGCCAGATAGTGGTTGCCGCCGACGATGTCGACATTGCGCATGCTGCTGCCGCCGGCGCGCAGCCAGGCCTCGCGCGTGCTCGGAAAGGTCGACTGATCGGCCGTGTACGTCAACAGCAGTTTCGGCACGCCGGTGCGCGCCAGGTTCGACGGCCCGTCGGCCTGCGAGCGCGACGACCATTGCGA
>JAQGMP010000633.1 GCA_028292285.1 Variovorax sp.
CGGCGGTGGCCTCGACATCACGGGTGGTCATGACCAAGGGTCAATGCGCTGAATTTTGGGCGCCATGGCTTGCTTCGTTCAGTTTCAAAACTCGTGGCTGCACCAGCCGTCACGGGCCGCGCGCCGATGGCGGTCCCGGCTCATGTGCTGTCCTCGTTGTCCTGTGGCTTGTGCGCTGCCAACGGTCCCTGCACATACAAGCCCATCGGGGCGCCGAGGCCACTGCGCAAATCTCCGCGCGCCACTGCCATGTGAAAAAGCGATGCGACCAGGCTGGTCATCGGCAGCGGCGTGCCAGTGGCGCGGGCCAGATCGAGTGCAATGTCGATGTCCTTGACGGCAGTGCGCGTGTTGCCCGTCGCCGTACCCGCAACCAGGAGCGGGCCATAGTGGCGCATGAAGTGGGAGTCGGCAAAGCCGCCGGCAATCGCCTCGGGCACCAGCGCGGGATCGAAGCCGAAGCGCGCCGCCAGATTCAGCGTCTCTGCCGCTACGGCCGAGCTCGCAAAGCTCAGCATCTGATTGCAGGCCTTCATTGCCATGCCGCAGCCGTGACCACCAATATGAGTCACGCGGCCAGCAAAATTCATGAGCACAGGGCGCACACGTTCAACGTCGGCGGCGGCGCCACCCGCGAACACCGCAAGCGTGCCTGCGAGTGCGCCGCTGGCGCCTCCCGAGACCGGCGCATCCACCCAACGCATGCCGTACCCGGCGGACAGCCGTTGCGCCATCTCGCGCGTGTTCACGGGGTGAATGGTGGACAGGTCAACTACCAGCAGGCCGGCTCTGCCCCCTTCGGCAACGCCCTCCGGGCCGAATACCACCTGCTCCACCGCCTCGGTATTGCTCACGCAGATGAAGACAATGTCGCACACCTGCGCCAGCGCCGCTGGCGAGGTTGCCAGCGGCACGCCTCGCCTGGAAAAGGGGATGGCCTTCACCGGGTCGCGATTGAACACCTGTAGCGCGTGGCCTGCGTCGAGGATCCGCATGGCCATGGGCGCGCCGATGTTGCCCAGTCCAATAAATCCGATGCGCTCTGCGCCCGGCGAACTCTGATCCGTCATGAACGGCTTGTCTCCATTGAGTTCATACATTATGTGGTCTTACCATTGCGGTGATCCACCCGCCGGTGTTGTTGAAATCCTGCGAACGTCAAGCCGTCTGGTCCGCCTCGATCACTTCGTCCACACCGGGGATCGCCAGCAGCTGCTCCCGCACCAGCGTCGCATCGGAGATGGAGAGCCGCGTGAAGGCGATGGTGATCTCGTCTTTCTCTTCGGGCGCCGCGTGGCTTTGCACGACGAACTGCCTGACCAGGCGGCTGCGGACACCGAGCGCCCGGTTGACGTGCAGCAGGGTCAGGGCGCCACGCCTGGCGGTGAGATGAAACTCGCGGCCCACCTTGGCGGCGAAGTACTTGCCCTCCAGCGGCTTGAGGCCGGCGAGGATCACCAGAATGATGATGGTGGCCGCGATCGCCGGCACGTACAGCCCGCCGCCGATCGCCAGCCCGATGGCCGCCACCGACCAGAGGCTGGCTGCCGTGGTCAGTCCCCGAATGACTTCGCCCCGCAGCAGGATGGTGCCGGCGCCCAGGAAGCCGATGCCCGAGACGACCTGCGCCGCGATGCGCGATGGGTCTAGCACGACATGGGAATTGTTGAGCACCTCCTGAAAGCCATACGCCGACACGATCATGATCAACGTGGAGCCGACGCACACCAGCATGTGCGTCCGGAGGCCCGCCGCCCACGACAGCCGTTCGCGCTCGAAGCCGATCACGCTGCCCAGCGCGGCCGCCATCAGCAGCCGCGACACCATTTCAAACTCATTCACCATTCAGGAATTCTCCGGGCAAACTTTTATTGTGAAACGACTCTGCCCTTCACACACTGGCCGCGGCAATTTCTACCTGCTTCAGGCGGCGTGCCATGCGGCCGATGAAGTTCACGGTCACGGCCGGCAGCTCGCGCTGCAAGGGCACCACGATGCCGACCTTGAGGTCGCGCAACGTCGGCAGTTCGAACGGGCGCCACACCAGTTCGCCGCGTGACAGCTCGTTGATGAAGGCGACCTTCGAGAAGAAGGCGATGCCGAGGCCGGCGATGATCAGCCGCTTGGCCATCGGGGTCCAGTTGCAGGTCGCGGTGAATTCCAGCTGGTCCCAGAACTCTCCGAATTCCGGGCAGAGCGACGAGCTGATCGGCGGCTGGCCCATCGACCGCAAAAAAGGCAGGTTGACGCAGTCGTCGAGGCTGATGGCGGACTTGACTGCCAGCGGATGGCCCGGCTTCATCATCACGCCCAGCGGCAGGCTCACCGTCGCGGCGGTCTGCACGCCGGCCGGCAGCCGACTGACGAAGGTGACCCCTGCATCGGCCCGGCCCGACAACACCATGGGCGCAACCTCCATCGGCGCCACCGAGGTGACCGTGTAGGTCACGGCAGGGAAAAGCCCGGCGAATTCCTCGACAGCCGATGGCATGAAGTCCTCGAACATCGAGTCCATCGCCACGACCTTGATGTGGCCTGTTCGCTCGCCTTTCAGCGCATGCAAGTCGGCGCGTGTCGTCTGAAAGTCATGCAGCGTTCCCTGCACATGGCGCAGCAGCCGGTCGCCGGCGATGTTCAGCCGCATGCCACCCGGCAAGCGATCGAACAGTTCGACGCCGAGCTCTTCCTCCAGCTTCAGGATTTGCCGGTTGACCGCGCTGGAGGCGACGAACAGATTTTCCGACGCCTTGCGGACCGATCCGCAGCGGGCGACTTCGACGAAATACTTCAGGACACTCGCGTGCACGGCTCACTCCAGGCGTTGCGCGCTGCACTTCGTCAGGAGGGTGAGTCTTGCACCGGCCAGGCAGCGACCACCGGATGATCGCAGACGCCTTTGGGCACGTCGCAGGCCCCACCCGGCGAGCCGAGTCCGGACACCTGCCGCTCGAAAAATTCCTTGTTGATCGCCAGGAAAGAAAGCTGGTCTGCCGGCAAGCGGCTGTCTTCGTAGATGGCCTGCGTCGGACAGGCGTTGATGCACACGCCGCAATCAATGCATTCGTCCGGATGGATGTAGAGGGTGCGCACACCCTCGTAGATGCAGTCGACCGGGCAGCACAGCACGCAGGCGCCGTCCTTCACATCGATGCAGGCGTTGGAAATGACGTGGGTCATGGCGGCGGTGCCTGCATCGTCGCGCGTTTCAGCGACCGAGCCATTGCGGCTTGCGCTTTTGCTGGAAGGCCAGCACGCCCTCGTCGGCATCCTGCGACTGCAGTGCGGCGATCACGGCCGGCAGGCGCACGGCCTGCGCCTGTGCGGGCGACAGCGTCGACGTGCGCCGCACCACCTGCTTGATGGCACGCAGCGACAGCGGCGCGCACGCTAGGATCTGCTCGACCCACCGGTCGGCGGCGATGTCCAGGCCGGCGCGCGGCGTCACTTCGTTGATCAGCCCCATCTCGAGCGCACGCGCGGCCGTCACGCGCTGCCCGGTGAACAGCATGCCCATCGCCTGCCTGAACGGGATCTGCCGTTGCAGCAACGTCATGCCGCCATCGAGCGGCGTGCGGCCGACCAGCGCTTCGGGCAGTCCGAAGGCGGCCTCTTCGCACGCCACGACGATGTCGCATCCCAGCACCATTTCGAAGCCGCCGCCGAGCGCCAGGCCGTTGACCCGCGCGATGACCGGCACATCGAGCGTCTCGCGCAACGCGATGCCGCCGAAGCCGCCCTCGCGAGCCGCCGCCCAGTAGTCGACGCCCTTGAGCGGCGGGCTTGCGGACGGCGTTTTCATGTCGGCACCGGCACAGAACGCGCGGTCGCCCGCGCCGCTCAACACGACGACACGCACATCGTTGCGTTGTTCGATGTCTTTCCAGATGCGTTGCAGCTCGGCTTCGGTCGCGAGGTCGACGGCGTTCATGACCGCCGGGCGGTCGATGGTGACGCGGGCGACGTGCGCCTCGACGTCGTAGCGCACCGTCATGGCGCGGCTCCGGCAAGCAGCTCCTGCGCCTCCGCCAACACCTCGGCCGTGTGCTGGCCGAGCTTCGGCGGTTCGCGATGAAGTCCCGTGGCGGCGCCCGACATCGTGATCGGGCTGGCGATGAAGCGCAACGCGCGGCCGTCCGGTGCGCGGCCTTCGAGGATCATCTCGTTGTGCAGCGTCTGCGGGTCGACGAGCGCCTCGCGCATGTCGCGCACCGGCGCCGACAGCAGGTCTTGTTCTTCCAGCCGCTGCAGCCAGTGGTCGCGCGTGTCGAGCGCAAAGCGGTCGCGCAGCAGCGTGTGCAGTTCGCTCTTGTGAGCGAACTGCTCCTCGAGCGTGGCGAAGCGCGCTTCGAGCGAAAGATCGGGGAGGCCGAGCGCGGTGCAGATGTCGCGCAGCGGATTGGCCTTGAAGGCGCCCACCAGGACCAGCGGTCCGGTCGTGGTCTGGAACACGCCCGACAACGGCATGGCGGCCCAGTTCACTTCGGAGTCGGCCATCATGACCATGGCGGCTTCCTGCATCTGCATCGCCAGCATCGAGTTGTAGAGCGACACCGCGATCTTCTGGCCGGTGCCCGTGCGCTCGCGCTGCAGCAGTGCAAAGAGGATGCCCTGCACGAGGTGCATGCCGGCGGTGTAGTCGGCCAATGCGGTGGGATAGATCGACACCGGCACGGCGTCGTCGGCACGACGTGCCATCACGCCGGTCATGGCTTGCGCGAGCACGTCCTGCCCGCCCTTGTGCGCATAGGGGCCGGCCTCGCCGAAGCCGCTGCCCACGGCATAGACGATGCGCGGATTCAGTGCCTTGCAGGCCTCGTAGCCCAGGCCGAGCCGTTCCATGACGCCCGCGCGGAAGTTGCTCACGACGATGTCGGCGTCGGCGATCAGCGCCTTGACCAGGTCCATTTGCGCCGCATCGCGCAGGTCGATCTCGACGCTGCGCTTGTTGCGGTTCAGGCTGCAAAAGATCGGGTTGTCGTGCCCGGCCACGGGCGCAAAGGTCGAGCGGCTCAGGTCGCCCGCGCCCTTGCGCTCGATCTTGATGACATCGGCACCGTGGTCGGCCAGCATCTGCGTGCACACCGGTCCCATCATCACCTGCGTGAAGTCGATGACCCGGATGCCGGCCAGCGGCAGGGCATCGGTATTGCCGGCCGGCGTCATGCGAAGACTTCCGCGTTGGCCGGCACCGATGCCGCCGCGAGCGCCAGCGTGGGCACGTCGGCGTTGGGGCCGGACTGATCCCCCGGGTCGGCGCCCTGGGCGCGCAGCGTGCGCTGCAGGGTGGCGATGTCGACGTCGCGCACCGACACACCCGCATCGAGCGCCAGCGCCGCCGCCACGCCGACCGCTTCACCCATTGCCATGCAGGGCGGGATTTCGCGCGAGATCTTTTGCGCGGCCGAAGTGGCCGAGTAGTGGCGACCCGCCACCAGGAGGTTGTCGACACTGCGCGGCACCAGCGAGCGGTAGGGGTAGTAGTAGTCGCGGCCGCGCGCCACGCTGTCGGCGAAGCGGGTGCGCTGCATCACGTCGTCCTTGGTCATCACGTATTCGCCTTCGAGCAGGCGCGTCTGGCGCACGCCCGTTTGCGGCGCGAGGTCGACGATGA
>JAQGMP010000687.1 GCA_028292285.1 Variovorax sp.
CAAGTCGAAAATGCCCGACAGATTGGCGGGAATACTCTTGAGCGAAGCGTCGCTGACGTCGACCTTAATGAGGATATTGGCCTGGTACACGGGCGGCGCGAGCAAAGCGTACGCACAGCCGAGCAACAAGGTCAGCACCGCCACGGCCGCGACCAGCCACTTGTGCTTGGCGATTGCTTCAAGGCCTGGCGCCAGACTCATGTAGTCCTCCGTCTTGCCCGCGCGCGGCCTCGGCACTTTGTCCGCCGTGATCAAGGTATTCATTTGCGCGGGCTCTGGACGTTGTAGTACGACGACGTGGCACTGGCTGCATTCGGCAGGATGAGCGTCAGGATGCGATTGAAGCGGGCGAGCCCGGAGGCGTCCACAAAGACCACGTCCCGCGGATTGAGCTCGAAGTTGTCTGCCAGCGCCAGGGCGACCGGCGACTGGGCATCGAGGTTGTAGACCAACGGCTGTGCGTCATTGGCATTGCGGACCACATAGACCTGCTTGCCCGCAGCGCTAAGCTGATTGAGCCCGCCCGATTCGCCGAGTGCCTCGGTCAGTGTCAGCCGCCCGTTGACCATGTTCAATGCCCTCGGTGCATTCACTTCGCCGAGGACATAAACCTTGTTTTCATCCCGGCTGCGCACGCGAACAACATCGCCTTCCTTCAAAACGATGTCGGAAGGATTGATCCCTTGTCGCACCAACGAGGGGAGGTTGATCGGATACGAGCTGCCGCTTCGGCTGATCAAAATAGCGCTTTGATCTGCCGTGGGCAGCATGCCGCCGGCGCGGGTGATTGCCTCGAGCAAGGTCATCGGCACATCGTCGATGGCTTGATTGCCCGGTGTCTTCACCTCACCGTCTACATAGACCTTTTTGCTTCGAAACTGCAGCACGCGCAACGTGATGTCGGGCTGCTTGATCGACTTGACCAACTTCTCCGCGAGCTGATTGCGGGCTTGCATCTCGGTCAAATCGGCGACCTTGATCGCACCGACATAAGGAAACTGGATTTGACCGTCCTGGTCGACTGCATAGGCAGACGGCGTTTGCGCACCGGTCAGTGCCGTCGAGCTTGAAAGCGCTTGCGCGCCTGCGGCGGCGATATTGAGCTCTGGATGGTTCCACACCAGAATGGAGAGCAGGTCGCCGTTGCCGATGACATAGGGTTTCGTCGCGGCGGTCAGGCCGCTGATGTTTTGCTTGTCGTTCTGTGCCTTGCTGAGCTTTTCAGCAGCGATCAAATCCGGGGTGATCAACTTGACGATGGGCATCGGGCCAAGGTTTTCCCCCGGCGCGGCAGAGGCTGTCTTTTCCAGCCGCATGCCGGACTCCACACTGGCGCAAGACGCCAAGATCGGAAGCACCGCGGCAAGCAGGATGTACCTCGTCAGATTGTTGGATGTATTCATCGGTTCAGGTCTTGCACTGCGCTGGTCAATCAACGGCCAGCATGCGGATGGAAGGGTTCGGTCCTTAAGCGGCGCGCAAGGCGGCCTACTTCCGGTAGTTCCTCACGTTACCGCGTTTTCCCTAGGATGGTAGAACCTTAGTTCACGTTTTGTGACATTTCCGATGAAATGTGTGGACTTTCGTCTGAAGCTCGTGGACTCCAAGGGCTGTCTGGTCACTCGACAGCCGCACTGCGCGGGGGAATTGTTGTCTCTCGAAGATTTGCGGCGATGTCAACCGCCTAATTCGTGCAACCATTCGAATAGGTATTCGCTAGTGCTGGTGAATATGGTTTCTTATTTGTTTAAGCAGCCATGAAGTGCGGAAATTGCGTATTTTTAATTAATATGGCTTTGCGTACGCGAAAGCCGTTTTTATGTTCATCGGACGCTAACGAGCTTGGGATAGGTCGTGCACGGCCTCAGGCCTCGTATCCCCGCGGATTCCCCTTCTGCCACCGCCAGCTGTCTTCGCACATCTGCTTCAGCCCGCGACGGGCCTGCCAGCCCAGCGTTGCACGCGCGAGCGACGGGTCGCCCCAATAGGCGGGCACGTCGCCTGCTCGGCGCGGCCCGATGTCGTAGGCGATGGGTTGGCCACTGGCGAGTTCGAAGGCCTTGACGACATCGAGCACCGAAGCGCCATGGCCGGTGCCCAGGTTCAGCGTCACGAGGCCGGGCGCAAGCGCCGCATACCGCAGCGCCGCCACGTGCCCCTCGGCCAGATCCATCACGTGCACATAGTCCCGCACGCCGGTGCCGTCGGGTGTCGGGTAGTCCCCGCCATGCACGGCAAGGCGGTCGCGCAGGCCCACTGCAACTTGGGATACGTACGGCATCAGGTTGTTGGGCCTGCCTTGAGGGTGCTCGCCGATAAGTCCGCTTTCATGCGCGCCAACCGGGTTGAAATATCTCAGCACTGCGACGCGCCATTCGGGGTCGGCCTGCTGCAAGTCAGTCAGCAACTGCTCGACCATGCGTTTCGAATGTCCATAGGGATTGGCTGGCCGGCATGGTGCGCTCTCGGGGATGGGGGAGCGTTCGGGGTCACCGTACACCGTCGCCGATGACGAAAAAATCAGCGTCTTGACGCCTGCTGCCTGCATCGCGGCGGCGAGCACCAGCGTGCCGTTCACGTTGTTGTCGTAGTAAAGCAGCGGGTCTGCCACCGAGTCGCCCACGGCTTTCAGGCCCGCGAAATGAATCACGCCTGCAATTGCATGTTCACGAAACACCCGGTCGAGCAGGTCGCGATCGCGCACGTCACCTTCGATGAATTCGATGGCGCGGCCGGTAATCGTTTCGAGCCGGGCGAGTACGCGCACGTCGCTGTTCTCGAGGTTGTCGACGATCACGGGTACAAAGCTCGCGGCTACGAGCGCGACGCAGGTATGGCTTCCGATGAAGCCGGCACCGCCAGTT
>JAQGMP010000641.1 GCA_028292285.1 Variovorax sp.
GCGTTCGATCCCGAGCCGCTGGCGCCTGCGGACGTGGCCGCCTATCGCGAGCGTGCCGGTGTCGAATCGAACAGCACGCTGGCCTTGCTGCGCGAGCGCATCGGGCAATTGCCGGCACCGGTGCAGGTCTACGCGCAGGCTTTCCTGTCGCGCAGCGCCGCGTTGCAGGCGCAGCTGACCGCCGCCCACGGCGCCTCGCTGGCCGGCATCAAGACGCGCTACCACGGCGACTACCACCTAGGCCAGGTACTGGTCACCGCCAACGATTTCGTCATCATCGATTTCGAAGGCGAGCCTGCCCGCACCTTCGAAGAGCGGCGTGCCAAGGGTTCGCCGCTGCGCGACGTCGCGGGCATGCTGCGCTCGTTCAACTACGCACGCTGGTCGGCGTTGCGCCGCATCGCGCAGACCGCCGAAGAACTCGAACGGCTCGAACCGGCCGCGCGAGCCTGGGAATCGGCGACGCGCGATGCCTTCCTCGAAGCGTATGTGGCGACCATGTCGGGCAAGGGCGCGGCGCCGATCGATACCGAATTGCTTCGTCTGTTCGAAATCGAAAAGGCGCTGTACGAACTGCGCTACGAACTCAACAATCGCATCGACTGGGCCCAGGTTCCGCTGCAAGGCGTGCTGGCACTGATCGGCCCGGACGCAGCGCGCTAGAGCGCGCTCGTTCCCTCACTGGAGACACATCATGGAAAGCTTCGGCATCCAACTCGAACCCCTGCGCGCCGTTCTCTATCAGGTCGGTGCTTTCGTCCCGCGGTTGCTGATCGCCATCGTGGTCATCATCGGCGGCTGGCTCATCGCCAAGGTGGTGCGGCTGGTCGTGACCAAGGCCTTGCGCGCCATCAATTTCAACGTGTTGACCGAACGCGCCGGGCTCGACAACTTCTTGCGGCAGGGCGGCGTCGCAAGCGACACCACGGCCATCTTCGGCATCCTGGCGTACTGGCTGGTCATCCTCGCGGCGCTGTTGATCGCCTTCAACGGCCTCGGCCTCACCTACATCACCGATTTACTGGGGCGCGTGGTGTGGTTCGTGCCCAACGTGTTCGTCGCGCTGCTGGTGCTGGCCTTCGGCTCGTATTTCGCCAAGTTCGTCGGCGACACCGTGCTGGCCTATTGCCGCAACATCAAGCTGCAGGACGCGGCCTTCGTCGCCAAGCTGGCGCAGTACGCGATCATGGTTTTCGTCGTGCTCATCGCGCTCGATCAGGTGCGGGTCGGCGGCGACATCGTGCGGCAGAGTTTCCTGGTCATTCTGGGCGGCATCGTTTTTGCATTGGCACTGGCCTTCGGCCTCGGCGGCAAGGACTGGGCGGCCGAACGCATCGAACAGTGGTGGCCGCGTGACAAGAAAATCATCAAGGATTCCGTCGACGACAAGCTCCGATGAAGACCAACGAACTGATCAGTGCCGTCTGGCCCGGAAAGCCTTACCCCCGCGGCGCCAATTGGGATGGTGAAGGTGTCAATTTCGCGCTGTTTTCGCAGCACGCAGAAAAAGTCGAGCTGTGCCTGTTCGACGAAAGCGGCCGCCATGAACGCCAGCGCATCGTGCTGCGCGAGCGCACCGAAGACGTGTGGCACTGCTATCTGCCGGAAGCGCGGCCGGGGCTGGCCTACGGCTACCGGGTTCACGGACCTTACAAGCCCGAAGAGGGCCATCGCTTCAACGCGCACAAGCTGCTGGTCGACCCGTATGCCAAAGACCTGATCGGCGAGCTGCGGTGGGGCGACGCGCTCTACGGCTACACAGTCGGCAGCAAACGCGAAGACCTGTCGTTCGACCGCCGCGACAGCGCGCAGCTGATGCCCAAGGGCCGCGTGCTCGAAACCGCCTTCACCTGGGGCGACGACCGCAGGCCTTCGATTCCCTGGCAAGACATGGTGATCTACGAGCTGCACGTGCGCGGCTTCACGATGACGCATCCCGACGTGCCGCCGCAGTTGCGCGGCACCTATGCGGCGCTGGGGTCGGCGCCGGTGGTCGACTACCTCAAGCGCCTCGGCATCACCACCGTCGAATTGCTGCCGGTGCACAGCTTCCTGAACGATCGGCACCTGGCCGAGCAGGGCATGCGCAACTACTGGGGCTACAACACGCTCGGCTTCTTCGCACCTGAAATGCGCTACAGCGCGTCGGGCAAGGTGAAGGAGTTCAAGACGATGGTGAAGTCGTTGCACTCCGCCGGCATCGAGGTCATCCTCGACGTGGTCTACAACCACACCTGCGAAGGCAACCAGCTTGGGCCTACGCTGTCGATGCGCGGCGTCGACAACGCGTCGTACTACATCGTCAACGGCGACAACCGCCGCTACTACGACGACTTCACCGGCTGCGGCAACACGGTCAACCTGGAGCATCCGCGCGCGTTGCAGCTGGTCATGGATTCGCTGCGCTACTGGGTCGAAGAGATGCATGTCGACGGCTTTCGCTTCGACCTGGCATCGGCATTGGCACGTGAGGCCGGCAAGGTCGAGAACCTCGGCGGCTTTTTCGACGCGATCCAGCAAGACCCGGTGCTGAACCGCGTCAAGCTCATCGCCGAGCCTTGGGACCTGGGCCTGGGCGGCTACCAGGTCGGCAACTTCCCGCCCGGCTGGGCCGAGTGGAATGACCGCTACCGCGACGGCATGCGCGGCTACTGGAAGGGCGACGGCGGCGTCATCGGCGAAGTGGCGCAACGCCTTACCGGCTCGCAGGACTTATACGGACGTTCCGGCAAGCGGCCCAGCGCAAGCATCAACTTCGTTACTGCGCACGACGGCTTTACGCTCAACGATCTGGTGTCTTACAACGACAAACACAATGCTGCCAACGGCGAAGACAACCGCGACGGCAGCAGCAACAACGTCTCGTGGAACTGCGGCACCGAAGGGCCGGCCGACGACCCTGAGGTCAACACGCTGCGCGAGCGGCAAAAGCGCAACCTGCTGGCTACGCTGCTGCTGTCGCAAGGCGTGCCGATGGTGCTGGCCGGCGACGAGCGCGGCCACTCGCAGCAGGGCAACAACAACGTCTATTGCCAAGACAACGAACTCGGCTGGCTCGACTGGTCGACCTCGCCCGAACGTGAAGCGCTCGCCATCTTCACGCGGCGCGTGATCGCGCTCAGGCGCTCGCACCCGTCGTTCACGCGGCGCAACTTTTTCACCGGACAGCCGATCGAGGGCGACAGCGCCAAAGACGTGTGTTGGCTCCGGCCCGACGGCATGGAAATGACGCCGGACGATTGGCGCGACGGCAATGCGCGGTGCCTCGCGATGCTGATGTCCGGAAACGGCATTTCAGAGCACGGCCGCCGCGGCGAGAAGGTGCACGACGATGACTTCGTTCTGCTCTTCAACGCGCACCACGACGAGATCGCGTTCACGCTGCCGCCTGCTGAAGAGCAGGGCGGCTGGCGCTTGCTGCTCGATACCGCCACCGAAGTGCAACCGCCCGACGAAGACGAAAACCCGCACACCTCGACGCGTGCATGGAA
>JAQGMP010000663.1 GCA_028292285.1 Variovorax sp.
GCCGCGGTGCTCGCGGTGACGTTGATCAAATCTCACAGCCGCACAAGTTGTCCGTGGGATCTGCAGATTTTCGGCGGCATGGCGCAGTACGTTTCGCACTGGGCGATCGGCGTGGAGGACGGGGGGCCGGGCAAGTGCTTTCCGGCCGGTCACGCATCGGCAGCTTTCGCCTGGTGCGGCGGGTATTTCGTGTTGCGGCGTGCTGCGCCCGCCGTGGCGCGCCGCTGGCTCGTCGTGGTGCTGGTGCTGGGCAGCGTGTTCGGCGTCGTGCAGCAGATGAGAGGCGCGCATTACACGAGCCACACGCTGTGGACCGCATGGATCTGCTGGACGGTGGCTTTCGCGATCGATGCACTGGTGCATGCCGCGCGCCGCCCCGCAGTGCGCGTGGTCGTCCGCGAAGCGACGTGACGACGTGATGCAGGGCACAAGGCCACCAAGGGATCAAGGGACAAAAAAATGACGACGACGACTTCTCCCGGTGGCGGCCTCACGCCCGGCCATCCTCTGCCCGTACCCGTGCTCGTACCTGCGTCTGGATCGATACCGGTCCGCGGGCTCTTCGCTCGCATCGATCGATGGGTGCGCCAGCCGCGCTCGGCACGCACCGTGGTCTTCTGCCTGAGCCTGTATCTGGCGGTGGCAGCCAACTGGGCGTTGTGGCTCGACCTGGCCCGCATCGGCGGTGCGCCCAGCGTCTACCTTCGCACCATCGGCGCGATGGCGCTGCTGATGATCGCGGGCACCACCGCGCTGCTGTCCTTCACGGCCTGGTCGCGCTGGATGAAGCCGCTATGGTTTGCAGTCGTGGTGCTCGCTGCCGTGGTGCAGCACTACATGCTGGCCTATCACATCGTGATGGACCCGAGCATGATGGCCAACGCGTCGCAGACCGACCCGAACGAGGTGCGCGATCTGTTGAGCTGGCGCATGGCGTTCAACGTGGTTCTGGTCGTCGCGCTGCCGGCATGGTGGCTGTGGCGCATGCGCGTAAAGCCGATGCCTTTGTGGTCGCAGGGATGGCGCAACCTGGTCCTCGCCGCTGTCGCGCTGGCCGTCGGCCTCGGCGGCGCTTTGGTGATGAACCGCGACCTCGCGCCGTTGATGCGCAACGAGGTGCACCTGCGCTACATGATCAACCCGCTGGCGCCGCTGTATTCGGCCATGCGCGTGGCGGTCAAGCCGCTCTTTCAGCGCAGCGGCAAGTTGATCCCGATCACGGCCGGCGCCAGGCTCGGCGCGAGCTACGCCGCGCAGACCCGGCCGCCGCTCTTCGTGGTGGTCGTCGGCGAGACGGCGCGTGCCGATCACTTCGGCCTGAACGGCTATCCGCGCAACACCAACCCCGAACTCGCGGCGCGCGACGTCTACAGCTTTGGCAACGTGCATTCGTGCGGCACCAACACGCTGGCGTCGGTGCCATGCATGTTCTCGTCGCTCGGCAAAACCGACTTCGAAGCGCGCAAGGACGAGCACGAAAACCTGCTCGACGTGCTGCAGGCTTCCGGCCTCGCGGTGTTCTGGATCGAGAACCAGTCGGGCTGCAAGGACGTGTGCGACCGCGTCCCCAACGCGTCGGCGGTGAGCGGTCTTTCTGCTGCCGACAAGACCGCGTTGTGCGACGGCGACGAGTGCTTGGACGACGCGATGCTCAAAGGGCTCGATGAGCGCCTCGCTGCGTTGCCGCCCGAACGCCGAAGCAAGGGCGTCGTGCTGCTCATGCACCAGATGGGCAGCCACGGCCCGGCGTACTACAAGCGTTCGACGCCCGACGTGAAGCAGTTCTTGCCGGAGTGCCGGACCAATGCGCTGGCTGAATGCGGCCACACTGAACTGGTCAACGGCTACGACAACTCGATTCTGTACACCGATCGATTTCTGGGCCGCACCATCGACTGGCTGAAGAAGCAATCGAAGGACTACGACACCGCGCTGCTCTATCAGAGCGACCACGGTGAATCGCTCGGCGAGTTCGGGCTCTTCCTGCACGGCTTGCCCTACAGCATCGCGCCCGAAGTGC
This sequence comes from Variovorax sp., assembly GCA_028292285.1. GTDB lineage: Bacteria > Pseudomonadota > Gammaproteobacteria > Burkholderiales > Burkholderiaceae_C > Variovorax. The sequence goes on from JAQGMP010000663.1 coordinate 2,021, forward strand.
AAAAGCACATTCCCCTGGTGGCATGGTTCGGCGACGGCATGGTCAAGCGGCAGAAGCTGTCGAACGCCTGCCTGAAGGGCGAACTCGACAAGCCTTTCACGCACGACAACCTGTTCCACACCACGCTCGGCATGATGGACGTGCAGTCGCCGACGTACAAGCCGGCGCTCGACATGTTCGCGGCCTGCCGCGCGCCCGCAGCCTGAATCGGCTGACCGCTACTTCTTCTCGCGGGCCACGCGGCCCATCAAGAAGAATTCGGTGTTCGGCTGCATGCCGCTGAAGCTCGCCATGCGGTTGCTGAGGCCGAAGAACGAGGTGATGGCGGCGATGTCCCAGATGTCTTCGTCGTCGAAGCCGTGCGCATGCAGCGCGGTGAAATCGGCCTCGTCGATCTCGTGCGACCGGTCGCAAACCTTCATCGCGAAGTCGAGCATGGCGCGCTGGCGCGGCGTGATGTCGGCCTTGCGGTAGTTGACCGCCACCTGGTCGGCGACCAGCGGTTTCTTCTCGTAGATGCGCAGCAATGCGCCATGCGCCACCACGCAGTAGAGACACTGGTTGGCGGCGCTGGTGGTCGTGACGATCATCTCCCGGTCGCCCTTGGTGAGCGATCCTTCTTCCTTCAGCATCAGCGCATCGTGGTACGCGAAGAAGGCGCGCCACTCGGCCGGGCGGCGGGCCAGCGCCAGAAAGACGTTGGGCACGAATCCGGCTTTCTCCTGCACTGCGAGCACGGCCGTGCGGATGTCTTCGGGCAGGTCTTTCAGTTCGGCGAGCGGGTAGCGGTCGGTCATGCGGGTCTCCGTCGATGGATGGTCTGGTTGTCTCAATTTGTCGACTCGAATGATAGGCATGGATGTTGGCCGACAGCGCAATGCGGCCGTCAGGGACATGATGCAAGCACAAAACAAAGGGGCGGCCTTGTTCGCCCGATACACGATGAGTGATCTGTCACACCCTGGCCGGCGCGGCTTTTTGCGCCGCTCCATCGCGATCGTTCCGGCCGCGACCGCACTGACCGCCACCGGCTTCGTCACTGCGCAGAACGTCGCGGCACCCACGCCGCCTCCTTCCGGTACAGCGCCTCCGACATCGAACACCGCGGCCTATGTGCCGGTCTACTTTCACGCGGACGAGTGGACCTTCATCCAGGCCGCCGTCGCGCGGTTGATCCCTTCGGACGACATCGGCCCCGGCGCCATCGAAGCCGGCGTGCCGGAGTTCATCGACAGGCAAATGGAAGGTTCGTTCGGCCAGGCCGCGACCTGGTACATGCAGGGACCGTTCGTGCCGAGTTCGCCCTTGTTCGGCTACCAGGGAAAGATGCTGCCGCGCGAGGTGTATCGCGCCGGCATCGCCGCGACCGACGCCTGGTGCAAGGCGCAGAAGGGCGGCAACACCTTTGCCCGGCTCGAAGCCGCGCAGCAGGACGAAGTGCTCAAGGGGCTCGAAGGCGGGTCGATCAAGTTCGACGACGTCGGCGCCAACGACTTCTTTTTGTTCCTGCTGCAGAACACCAAGGAAGGCTACTTCAGCGACCCGATCCATGGCGGCAACAAGAACGCCGCGGCCTGGAAGATGATCGGCTTCCCGGGCGCCCGCGCCGACTATCTCGACTGGGTCGACAAGCCCGGCGTTCACTACACGCTGCCGCCCGTCAGCATCAGTGGCCCGCAAGGCTGAGGGGGCAGGACATGGCAAACATCAAAAAACCGGGCGTCGATGCGGTGCTCGTGGGCTTCGGGTGGACCGGCGCCATCATGGGCATGGAACTCACGGCCGCCGGACTCAAGGTGCTTGCATTGGAGCGTGGCGAAGGCCGCGACTCGGTGCCCGACTTCGCGTACCCGCGCATCACCGACGAGCTGAGCTACGGCATCCGCGGCAAGCTGTTCCAGAACCTCTCGAAAGAGACGGTCACGATCCGCCATATGCCGGGCGATACAGCGGTGCC